>JBFFHG010000138.1:0-7242 GCA_041557055.1 Desulfosarcinaceae bacterium | reverse complement strand
GTTGGCAACCAGATAGGTCTTTACCGCCTCGGCCCGTTGTTGGGAAAGCTTCTGGTTCGTTTGTGCCGAACCGCTGCTATCGGTATGGCCTTCGATGGTCACCATGGGTTGATCGAACGTCCGGATAGCCTGTTGCACCTTGCTGAGCAGGGTATAGTTTTCCGGCGTAAGGGTTGCCTGACCCACCGGAAACTTGATCCCGCGCATCCGGATAACCAGTCGGCGGCCCTGTTTGTATACCTCGGCTTCGTCGGATCGGAAGTATTGCTGAACTTTATTGAACCGCTCATTGAATTCCCGTTCAGCCGCCAGTTTATTCTTTGTCTCCTCCTGCTGGCGCGAAAAGCCCTGCAGGCCGGAGAGGCGCTGTTCAAGGATCGTCGCCTGCTCTTGATAATTCAGGTTCTGGGATTTCAGCGCAGCGTTGGTCCGGTGCATGTCATCGGCCACACGGATCATTTCATCGACCTGACCTTCCACGGTTTTATCCCGAAGATCTCCGGCACCCATGGTTTTGCTCAAACGCCCCAGCAAACTCTCGAAGTAGATTGCAGCGTCTTCAGGCGCCATTTCATTGAGCTTATTGCTCAAGGCTGTTACCGACACCATTCGCCGGGCCATAAAAGCAGCCGCGGCCGCTTTTTGGCTGATCGCTTCCGCCGCATAGGGATTCTGACCGATATAGGCATCTGCTTCATTCAAGGATTTTTCAGCGGCGCTGTATGCCATTGGCGCACGCTTTTGGACTTTGTCTTTTTCGGCTTGGGCCAGCATCTTGCGAACATCCTTCAAAGCATTGTGTTTAATTGCCATAACTTCAACATCCCGGAACTCAGCTTGAACCTTTGCGGCATTTTTCTGGGCATAGTTCATATTGTTGTTTTCGATGGCCTGGGTAAGCGCCAGATACTGGTTTTCAACCTTGGTAAAAGGGGCCCCCAGCTTGTCGGCACCCACCTTGAGGGCCTTCTGCCTGGCCTCGTTGGTCCTGCCGAGGATCGTTCGCGACACCTGGGCCATCTCCTCGGCTTTTTTCAGACTGGTGTTCGCTTCGGCGACATATTCACCAATATCGGACAGTCTCGCCCCCTTTTTCAAGGCCGTCGCTGCCTTGTCATATGAGGATTGGGCCTTGCCAAACCAATTCGGTGCCAGCACGTCCAATTGATTGGATCGTGCGGCGGCTAAATCTGTCTCCAACTGGCTGACCAGCTTTTCAGGATTGCCTGTTGCAATAGTTGCAGATTGGGGTGTGGCGCAAGCGCTCAAAAAAATTAATAAAATTCCAAAATAAATCATTTGCCTTTTCTTCGTCATCTTTTTTCTCCTTCTCGTTTGTTTCTTTAAAAACATGCAATAGGACCGTTAGGCAAGCAACATACCGGTTGCCTCACCGGTCTTCCGGTTTTACTTGGCTGTTTTATTAATGGTGACGATATTCAGATTCTGGTCAGAAACGAGATTAAACTTTCTGTCTGCCATAATAGGAAAAAAACAAGTGCTGTTCAAAGAAAAAATCGGGGGCGCCGCGGCACCTGGAAAATCCTTTTCCCCATGGGTTTGACAGCATCAACGCGTTACGCATTTTTGAACGTTTTCGCCAACGACGCACACCAAACCGCTAAAGATTTGGACCGGCAGGACCGAAAGATAACAATGAACCATTGGATGTAAACGTTTTCTTATCAAGCAACCCATCACGGAAAAAACAACCCCTATGAATAGAGCATCTTTCCGAAGCATCAAGAAGACTAAAATTATCGCCACCATTTCGAACACCCAGTGCGCCCCTGAATTTCTTGACGCGCTCCATCAGGCCGGCATGGATGTGGTTCGCTTGAACACCGCGCACCAAACCCCTGAAGAGGCCCTTGCGGTTATTTTAAATGTCCGTGCGGTATCGGAGCGCATCGCCATCATGGTGGACACCAAGGGCCCCGAGATCCGCACCACGCCAACCCGCGAGGAAATCAACGTAAAAACCGGGGACATCATTTCCGTGCGGGGCGCCAAAGACGAAATGTCCTGTCGCGACTGCCTCTGCGTTACCTACGACGGCTTGGTCAACGACCTTTCGGTCAATGACCGGCTCCTGATCGACGACGGCGATGTGGAGCTGTTGGTCATCGATAAAGACACCGCCCGATTGAAATGCAAAGTTTGCAATGACGGCCGGATCAAAGGCTGCAAAGGGGTCAACATTCCGTCCGTCTCGATCAAGCTGCCCTCGCTCACGGTCAAGGACGAAGCCTTCGTGCGCTTTGCCGCAGACAACGACCTCGATTTCATCGCCCATTCGTTTGTGCGCGACAAGGAAGATGTGCTGGCGGTCCAGAAGATCCTGGATGAAAAAAAGAGCGCCGTCAAAATCATTGCCAAGATCGAAAACCAGGCGGGGGTCGACAACATCGACGAAATCCTGGACCATGCCTACGCCGTGATGATCGCGCGCGGCGACCTGGCCATCGAAATTCCGTCCGAGCGCATCCCTTTGATCCAGAAAAGACTGGTCAAAAAATGCATCGAACGGCGCAAGCCGGTGATCATTGCCACCCAGATGCTGCAATCGATGATCAGATCGCCCCGGCCGACCCGCGCTGAAATTTCGGATGTGGGCAACGCCTGTCTGGACGGAACCGATGCCATCATGCTCTCGGCCGAAACCGCCCACGGGCGGTATCCGCTGGAGGCGGTGCAGGTGATGACCCGCGTGGCCCTTGAGATCGAGGCGGGCCACGCCACCTTCAACAACATCCCCTACGAAAAAGACAACAGCGTCACCAGCTACCTGGCCAAAGCGGCCGTCAAGGCCTCCATGCGTCTGCACACCGAGGCGCTGGTGGCTGACACCCTTACGGGAAAAACCATCCTCAGCCTGGCGGCCTACCGCGGTAAAAACGCCATTTTCGCCCAGTGCTACAACAAGCGAACCATGCGCCAATTGGCGCTCTCCTACGGTGTGGTGGCGCACTACATCCCGCAGGACCTGACGTCCCACGAGTTTTTACACACAGCCCTGACGCGGCTGGTGGCCGAGGGCTGTTTTTCGCAAGAGAGCCTGATTACGGTCCTGGCCGGCCAATTCGGGGCCGAATGCGGCGCCTCCTATATTGAGATCAGTTCGGCCAGCAATATGCTGAAACGGGTATAAGCAATACAAAATCTTCATTCCTGTTGCTTTTCTTTATTGCGGTATGGTTTCATAACAAGACGGAATTCGCTCTTGCAAAGCAGTTGTCAATGGGGCAGCGCCGGCTCATTCCGAGTCAATCGATTTTTTTATCAACATAAATTCAAAAGGTTATAAATGAACGAGTCAACTTTGCCCTGGGAAATGCTCAGCAAACTGATCGCTGCGAAAAAGGGCGTTGAATCGATAAAATTTATCAATACGCTCAGCCCGTCGGAGACGGCCCGAACCATCTCCCGGCTGACAGGGGAGGAACAGCTTCTCCTGCTCAGCCTTCTCAGCCCCGAAGATGCCGCGGATGTGATTGAGGACATCCCCGAAGCCCAGGCCGCAGATCTGGTGGAGGATATGCCGTCGGAGCAGGCGGCGGCGATCATGGAGGAACTGGCCAGCGACCATCTTGTTGATGTTCTGGGCGAAATGGATGCGGATGCAAGCCAGGCAATTCTGGCGAAAATGGACCGCAAAGAGGCCGCGGAAGCCAGAATGTTGTTGGAGTACGCACCGGACTGCGCCGGCGGACTCATGATTTCCGAGTTTCTGGTCTATAAAACCGACAACACCATCCAGGACGTCCTCGATGACCTGCAGGCCAATCGGAGTGAATACGCCGATTACCATGTTCAGTATTTTTATGTTGTTGACCGGCAGGAGAAACTGGCCGGCGTACTCCGCATGCACGACCTGCTTTTTCCCGCCCGGGAGACCCTGCTCACCCAGGTGATGCTCCCGTCCCCTCTGAATTTGCCGGACAAGGCTTCACTGAAAGAGCTTCAGGAGTTTTTCGAGGAACATCATTTGTTCGGCGTTCCGATTGTGGACGACGGGCAGCGGCTGATCGGCGTTGTGCTGCCCAATGCCATTGAAGAGGCGGTTAATAAACGGAAGACAAAAACGTTTCTGCGGCTGAGCGGTATCATTGGCGGGGAGGAGTTCCGGACCATGCCGCTGTTCTCCCGCTCCGGACGCCGTCTCTCCTGGCTGAGCATGAATATTGTCCTCAATATCATCGCCGCAAGCGTCATCGCCCTGTATCAGGATACGCTTGCCGCAGCCATCACCCTGGCTGTTTTTCTACCCATGGTCAGCGACATGAGCGGTTGTTCAGGCAACCAGGCCGTGGCGGTTTCCATGCGCGAACTCTCCCTTGGGCTGGTCAAGCCGGGCGAGTTGCTCTGGGTGCTGGCAAAAGAGGCCAGGGTCGGCATCATCAACGGTCTGGTGCTCGGCTTGCTGCTCGGCGGGGTCGCATTTTTCTGGAAAGCAAACCCGTGGCTTGGATTTGTGGTCGGCGGTGCGTTGGCGGCCAACACCCTGGTTTCCGTCATCCTCGGCGGCATGCTGCCTCTCGTGCTCAAACGATTTAAACTGGACCCGGCCCTGGTATCCAGCCCGTTGCTGACAACGGTCACCGACATGTGCGGCTTCTTTTTTGTTTTAAGTTTCGCCACAGCGGTTCTGCCGAAACTCGGCAACCCGTAGCGCAAGACACCCTTCGCCGGAAACGCCGACAGCTCCGCGCCAAAGCAACACGCTTTCGAAACGTGTCGAGGTGCGGAACCAATGCCTGCAATATCACGCGGCAGGATAGTTTAAAGGCGCGTCAAATAAGCATCTACAGAGATTAAATTTCACCGCTGCCAACCCTTCGCATTTCTTTCGGGAACGGTTGATCTATTCTTCCTCGCCCATTAAAATTATTGTATCCTATTAAAATATAAACTAAAAGCATAATTGCTACAACCAATTTGAACGATGCCACACCCACGCATTAATGGTTACTCTCTCCCCTGGCATGAACGCCTCCTTTATCCAATGGGTATAATTGGAGATGTTCATACCTGTTGAAGGTGAATGAACCAAACGTCGCTGTCTTAAAAAGGTTCGATTAAAGTGGCCGGAATGGCCCGGACCATCGATGACATCGTAATCATGATGATCAAGAAGAAGGTCGGTAAAATTCATCGCGCGGGCAAGACCAAGCGCGATGAATACCTCGGGGCGAACAGGGATAACACGGATCGTATCGTGACCAGCAAACATTCTGATCTTCATGAATGTCCATGCTCAGAGCAAAATCATGAACGAACTCATCCAGGAGGGGGATGTGATTACCAAGGAACAGGCCGCCGGCCCGGCTCCATACCGCAAGTTCAATATCAATCGTTTTGGAGCCTACTTCCTGGATGAGCTCAGGGACCGAGGTGCCCTTATCTAACTGAATAGACAGGCAATAATTGGTGTGCATGTTATCCTGCTGCGTCATATTGCAGGAATTGGTTGCACACCTCGCGTCATCACAAAAAGCGAAAAATTCCAGATGTAAAAGCAGGTTTGCCGCAACCGCCGAAGCGCTTGCTTTTTTTGGGTGTGAAACTTGGTGCGGGGCAAACACCGGAACCCATCGCGACGTGCGCAGGGGCCGGTGTTTTTTCTGGGGCAGCCCCCCTTATCGGATGGCATGCCCCATTTTCAGCAGATAAACAAAACGCTAGTTTACGGTAACATTGGCGGCGGCAGGACCTTTATTCCCTTGCTCAATGTCAAAGGTAACACGGTCGCCTTCGCTCAAGCTTTTAAAACCGCTTGCGTTGATGGCGGAATGATGAACAAATACATCCGGTCCGTTTTCCTGTTCGATGAAACCGAAACCTTTTTGATCGTTAAACCATTTTACAGTACCATTGGCCATGATAACATCCTCCTTTCTTGTTAAACCCTGCCACTGAACACCTTGATTGCGTCATGCCTGTTTTTCCCGAAATGGCGGCAACTGGGTTTGATCGCCGGGTTAACAATAGTAATATTCAAAATCTTAAACTGGAGGATGCTTCTTTAGGGTACAGAATTGTTCCTACAGAAAAATCGCCCCTCAATTTTTTTGTACCGGGGGCCATGTTGAATAACGGTATTATAATCAAATTTGTACCAAAAGCAAGCTAATTGTTGAAATTAAAAAAACTCGGGGCGGCAACACCGTCCTGCGGGTATACGATCCTGTCCACCGGCAGGGTGTGAAGGTTGTCCGGATAAGCGGTCCGTTGATAATACAGGGCGTTGTCACGCCGAAACAGATCAAAGGCAAGGGTCGGGTGGGACCATTTGACCGCCCCGGAACCCGGCGGAACATCTGGGCAGGGGCATTGGGGACTTTTATTGAAATCTTCGCCGTCGCCCGGGCAGAGACGCATGACCGTCACCAAGACATCGGGAACGTGCAGGGTGTAGCGCAGTCCCGCAAAATCCAGTTCAATGCCCTGGGCCGCATTGCTCAACTCGCAACGGCCGATACCGCAACGGGAGAGCAGGGCGATGGCTTCCGGCTTGTCCACCCAGCAGCTTCGATAATGGCTTTGCAGGGCGGCGGAGGCGGGTTCGGATCTTAAAATGCAGATGGTTCCGTCCATATGCCGAATGGTTTTCTCCGGTTGCACGGCATGGCGGGGGTCCATAATGCGGATGATGCGGGGGTCCGTGATCTGGGCGGTCAGCAGACGCCCGAGAACCGGAGTGGCCAGCCCATGCCGGCCCAGGCAATGCAGCAGGCCCCAGTCCGAGCATACCACCTCCAGCTCACCCAATCTGTCCAGAAGATCTCTGACCAGGGCCAGCGCCCTGCTCAAACCTTTTGGGGTCAGAAAAGGGGTGACCAGGCTGATTTTTGTGCCGGGGCGCGACGCGACGCGATTGGCAAAATCCATCGCCTTTGGGCGCGAGGGCAGAAGGCGCTCACAAGTCTCATGCCCGTAATATATGCGGCCGGCTTCCGGAAGATCCTGCCCATCCCGACGCCAGTCGTACCAGCGGGCCTGCTCGATATCCATCATTCAATATCCTGAAAATGCGGCAGATGTTTCTTCCGGTGCTTTTTCAGCGACGGCCTGGCAGCGTAATAGCATTTTCGATTTTCGCAGTCGTTGCCGAAAATCCGAATGTACTGCGCCCGGATCTTGTCCCGGCCGTCTGCCATGGAATCGCTTTTTCGCCAGATCCCGATGGATGCCGAAACAAAGCGAACAACTCGAACGATCAGATCCACAGGATAACCGCGC
>JBFFHG010000137.1:0-7267 GCA_041557055.1 Desulfosarcinaceae bacterium | reverse complement strand
TCTTGCAACTGCCGGGCAATATGCACGGCGATATTCTCCGAGGAGGGGCTTCCGTTGAAATAATTTAATTCATTGAGGAACTTGTGATCTATCTCCCGTACGATCTCGGCGACGTATGCCTTCAGGACGCCAAAATCGATGAGAACGCCGGCATGGTTGAGCTTTTCGCCGGTCACACACACTTCGACCTTCCAGTTATGACCATGAAGATTTTCACATTTTTTTGCCACCATGGCCAGTTGGTGCGCAGCCGCAAAATGGGTCACGATTTTTAATTCGAACATATTATGGTCAACTCCTCCGGGACCGGGCTTGCCTCTCCGATCAAGTTTGCAACGATCAATTGGCTGCTTTGGAAACACTGTTTTTCAAAATGTTTTTAAGCTTGTTGCTCAGCTTGTCCTTTTCCAGCTTGGCAAATTCTCTGAGAAGGTTTTCCTGCTTTTTATTCAAATGGGTGGGGGTCTTGATGTTTACCTGAATGACCTGATCCCCGTTGCGCCCGGTGCGCAAGGAGGCAATGCCGTCCCCCCGAAAACGGAACAACTCGCCGGGCTGCGTCCCTTTGGGGATTTCCAGCTCTTTTTCTCCCGTCAATGTGGGGACCTTGATGGCGTCGCCCAAGGCAGCCTGCACAAACGAGATGGGAACCTGGCAGATAACATCGGTGCCTTCCCGTTGAAAAAAGTCGTGGGGTTTGACATGAATAAAGACATAGAGGTCCCCTGCAGGTCCGCCATGGGCGCCGGTTTCACCTTCGCCGGAGAGGCGCAGCCGCGAACCGGTGTCCACGCCGGCCGGTATTCTTACCGACACGGTTTTGCGCACCGCCACTTGGCCCTGGCCCCGGCATTGTCCGCAGGGATGGGCGATAATACGGCCGTTTCCCCGGCATTGGGGGCAGGTGGTCCGAATGGTGAAAAAACCCTGGCTGCGTCCCACCTGGCCGGAGCCGCCGCATTGGGGGCAGATTTCCGGTTGCGTGCCGGGTTCGGAACCGCTGCCTTCGCAACCGGGACACGTTTCGGCCTTTTGGATATCGATGGCGGTCTCCACGCCAAAGGCGGCATCCATAAACTCCAGAGTCATGTCGTAACGCAGGTCGGAACCCCGCTGGACCCTGGTGCGTCCCTGGCCCCTGGAGCTAAAACCGAAGAAATCCTCGAAAATATCGCCAAAACTGGAAAATATGTCTTCAAATCCGCCGAATCCGCTGAATCCCTGGCCTTCCAGGCCCTGGTGACCGTATTGATCGTAGATGCGTCGTTTTTGATCATCGCGCAGCACATCATAGGCTTCGGCCGCCTCTTTGAATTTTTCTTCGGCAGCTTTGTCGTCGGGGTTGCGATCCGGATGAAACTTGAGGGCCAGCTTTCGATAAGCGGCTTTGAGTTCGTTTTCGGAAGCGGATTTACTCACGCCGAGCACTTCGTAATAGTCCCGTTTACCTGTCATTTGGCTCTCTGATTGTCTCTTGTTGTGGGTTGCGGTTTCATGCTAAAAACCTTTTTTACAAATGCGAAAAATCAAACCATCAATCACAGCCGATCTTGCACGCGGCGTTGATTGGAAAAGCGATTCTTTGTAAACGATGCAAAAAACTAATGCAAGACCCTGGGTTGTCAATGAACCGGAGCGAACTTGATTTTGTACGCGACATGTTTGACCGCATCGCGCCCCATTATGATTTTCTAAATCACCTGCTCAGTCTGCGTCAAGACCTCTACTGGCGAAGATCCCTGGTGTCCGCCCTGGCCGTGAGCCCAGGCGCTCTGGTATTGGATGCGGCATGCGGTACGGCGGATGTGGGCCTGGAGATCCTCCGCCAGGTTCCGGGTGCGGTCAAGGTGGTGGGTATCGACTTTGCGCCCGGAATGTTGAAGCTGGCCGGTCCTAAAATTGAAGGGTCAGACCGCTCCGGAATTTTTCTGACGGCGGCCGACGCCTTTCACCTGCCGTTCAGGCCCGGTGGTTTTGACGCTGTCACCATGGCCTTCGGTATCCGCAACATTCAGGATAAAGAGACGATGCTCAGGCGGTTTTGGGAACAGCTAAAACCTGGCGGAAAGCTGGCCATACTGGAGCTG
Source organism: Desulfosarcinaceae bacterium (assembly GCA_041557055.1). Taxonomy (GTDB): domain Bacteria; phylum Desulfobacterota; class Desulfobacteria; order Desulfobacterales; family Desulfosarcinaceae; genus JARRKU01. The sequence goes on along the minus strand of JBFFHG010000137.1, from coordinate 5,180 downwards.
GGAACCCCCGCCAAGGGGCCGGCACGCAGCGCTTATCTTTTTTATTTCAACCGGTTATTGCCTTTTGTCGGCCGTTTTTTTTCCAGTCACAATTTTGCCTACAGTTATCTGCCCCAATCGGTGGCCCGCTTTCCGGCCGCCGATCAATTTGCCGCATTGATGCGCCGGGCCGGGTTTGGAAATATACGCTACCGCAAACTCACCATGGGCATTACGGTGTTGTTTGTGGGGGAAAAACCGAAATAGTGTCCATCCAGAAACAGAGCAAATTTGGTCGAGATCAAGGCTTGCGAAAAATTTTACCGCAGGCATCTGGTTGATATTGTGAATTTGACATTATTTTTTGGCCACTTTTTCGATGGTTTTGTAGAGTTCTTCGATGGAAAAGGGCTTTTTCACAAAACCGTCGGCACCCTGTTCCAGCAGGCGCCGGGCTTCCGCATCCAGAATGTACCCGCTGGCGAGTAAAATTTTGGCCTCCGGAAAATCAGCCCTGATTTGTTCAAAGGTCTCGATACCCGTCATATCAGGCATAATCAGATCCAGGAGAACCACATCAATCTCGTTATGGGACCTGTTGTAGAGCGCAATGGCCTCCATGCCGCTTGAGGCTTCGATGACCCGATAGCCCAAATGTTTAAGGATTTGCGACCCGATCTCCAAGGCCAGCTTTTCATCGTCGATGAGCAGGATGGTTTTTGGAGCCGAAAGGCCTTTTGCGGGCGCGCGCAACCGACCGGGCGCGTCTGTTATGGCTGGAAAATAAACGATAAATTCACTTCCCTGCCGCTCCTCGGAGATGACGTCGATAAACCCGTTATGGGATTTGATAATTCCGTAAGTAGCGGCCAGGCCCAGTCCGGCGCCTCTGCCGACCGCCATGGGTTTGGTGGTATAAAAGGGATCGAAAATGCGTTCCCGCACCTCCGGTGACATGCCCGATCCGGTATCCTTGATCCGCAGTTCGACATAATTTTCAACAGGCAGCCGGTAGGGCTTGCCTCTAAGGTCCTGGCGTTTTACATTGCCTGTTTGAATGAAAATATCACCCCCGTCAGGCATGGCATCCGCCGCATTGCTGAACAGGTTCCACAATACAAGTTCTATTTGGCGCTGATCCGCTTCTATTTGATGCAGCTCTTTACTCAGATCCATCCGGACCTTAACGGATTCATGGGTTTTGAGGAACTCGCTGACCGACGATTGAATCATTGTATTGAGTTGCAGATTGATATTTTCGTGGCGCCCCTTTCGGGCATACCCCAGCAATTGATCGGTGAGGTTGGCTGCCAGCCGGATGCTCTCTTCGATTTTGTTCAAATGGCGATAGAATGGATAGCTCTCGTCGATCTTGAATTTGATCAGAGAGAGGTTGCCCAGCATGGCCATAAGCAGGTTGTTGAATTCATGGGCGATTCCTCCGGATAGAACCCCAAGGGCTTCCAGCCGCTGGGTTTGCTGCAAATGGGCGTCCCGGATGCGCTCTTGCTCCATTTTTTTGAATTTTGTGATATCGGTGGACATCTGCAGACGGACCCAACGGCCATCCATCCATTTTACAGCCCGGGCATGGTGGATGTACCAGCGGCCGGTCACCGGATTGCGATCCTCCCAGATCACCACGCCGGTGGGATGACCTTCCGAATCCATCAGCGTATCGTTGGCGCACTGGGGGCAGGGTTCATCCTCTGCCCGAAAGACCTCAAAGCAGGGTTTTTGTAGGGCGTGTGACCCAAACAGATTCTCCATCGGCCAGTTGAAAAAAATCATTTCATGGGTATTGATATCAGCCACATAGATGAGCGCGTCGATACTGTTCAGAATGGTTACCAACCGTTCGTGCGACTCTTTGAGTGCTGTTTCAGCCTTTTGCCGCTCGATATCCTGCCGGTTTAAGTCGACTGCCATTTTTTGGATACGCTCTTTTCGAAGACAGGCGCGACAGGCAACAGCCAGCTTTTGGTTCAGCGGCGTCAAGGTGTTGATCATATGCGCTTCCAGCGGTGCCCGGCTTCTCAGAAAAATGAGAAGCCCGAATCCGGGAAGCGCCATAATATGGTAGAACATGCTGCCGTGCCGCCCGGTCAGGGGCAATCGTTGCAGATTCTCCTCCAGCCGGTCTTCCGGTATTTTTTCCGGGATGTTGCGCAGGGCTGCCTGAAAGGCCTCATTTTTATCTATCCTGCGGGGAATGGCGTAGACCGGCGCCAGCCAAACGGCTTTATCCGCCGATTTGCCCTGCACGACGGCGCAGGCGTCAAGGTTGAATTTTCTAAGGCAGGTCGTCAGGCTCTTCTGCAACATCTTTTTCAGATCGAGACTGTTGCCGATGGACATGGCGATTTCATAAAGAACCTGTATGGTTATTTCGGACTCTTGCACGACCCCTCCATGATGTCTACCTTGGCGGTTTTATTGTAAAATTCAATTGCATGTGTTTGTCGGTATTCCGGTACGCACCCTTGAACCGTACCAGGAAATGAGTTGTCATTTGACATGACCGACCCGGAAAAGCAAAATATTATGAAATTTTTTTCAGGTGCTATTTCAAATTGGAGATTTTGATCTGATACTTGTTGGTGTTGGGATCTTCCTTGGATTCGGCGATGCGGACTTTTGCCATGTCTTCGGGCAGGGTCATCTCCTTGTGGGGGCCGATGATCTCGGTCTTGTTAAAAATAGTGCCGCTCACCTTGATCACCGGAATACCGGGATCGACCTTGATGGTCTCATCCAGGAACGCGATCTTTTCCCGGCACTTTTCAATACAATCTTCTATGGTGACGAGGTTTTTCTCAAGACTGACGATTTTCAGGCGGATTTCATCCTCTTCATCCCGCATCGCCGCAACCTTGACGCCTATTTCCCCATTTTTTTCAACCAGTTCGGTGATCATCTCCTCAAGCATGAACCGCTCTTCGTCATCTTCCACAGGGTTGGGGCCTTCGCCGCTCAATTGCTCCTCGAACTGCTTTTTTTGCAACAGGTAGTCCTCCTCTTCCTTTGTTATGCCGGCCAAATGCGCCTCAATCGCCGTCAGTTGCGATCTGCATTCGGGAAGGGATTCGGTCAAATGGTCCTTTTGACCCTTCAACTCCTCCAATTCATTTTGAAAAGCCGCCAGATCGCGTTCATATTTGCGATCGATGCCTATGGTCAAGCGGCACGGCTTGGACGCCGCCGAGCCGATGTCAAAGGCATCGATCCCTTTTTTGGCGTCAATATTTGAGGTGATGATCTTGCCCTCGTTTATCAGGCAGCGGCCATTGACTTCAATATTGCTGTCGAAAATCTCCTTTTTGACAACCAAATCACCCAATAATTCAATGGTGCAGTTATGAATATGGCTGGCCTTCATGTTACCGCCCACTTTAATGTTGGAGCCGTAAATACCGCCGTCGCATACCAAATCCTCATCAACCTCGATAACGGCGTCCTGAATACCCGCGGTGCGCAACCCCTTGGCTTTAACCGTATATCCGGCGGTGATGGCGCCGTCGGCTTCAACATAACCCTCAAAGTTGAGATTGCCGGTTTCCACCCCTATGTCGCCGTCAATGCTGAGGATGCTGAACACAAAGACTTTTCCGTCCGAACTGAGTTTGGGGGTGCCGTCGGCTTTGGCTATGATTTGACAGCCATCCGCAGAGCGCTGAGCGCCTTTGCCGCTTTTGAGCCTGGGCTCGCGGAGGCGGGCCGGGGGCAAGGTCTGGCCGTAAATGGTCGTTCCCGGCAGACCAGGGTCGCCGGCGGTCTTCTCCGCCAGCACATCTCCCACATTGACCTGGGGAATCTCGCCGCGGTTTTTCCAATCCATGGTGCCGTCGGATTTCAAGGTGCCCACGCGCAACGGGTCGGTCTCGAAGTGATAAATGATTTCAGGCGCCCGGCCCTCTACCGGAGCCACTCCGGATGCGACTTTAAACGGCTCGCCGGGCAAAGGGATCTGGGCCAGGTAATCGGAAAGGATCTGATCTTCAACCAATCCGAAATCGATTCCCTCTCCGGCCAAATAGTCCTTGACAGCTTCCAGGGAAAGACCGCTGGGCTCTACAGCGGACGGGCACAGATAGGCGCTGAGCTTGTCTTCGGAAACAATGAGCTTCACCCCGTTAAGGGCGCCCGTGTCCGAAGGCTTTTCAGCGGGCGGCTTTTTCCGGCCGTCATCCGGTTTATCCGTAGAGAGATACTTTTGGGTTTCGAGAACGGCGTCAATCTGTTCGCTGGTCATCGCGCCCATCTCCATGAGCACTTTGCCGATGGGCATATGGACCTTGGTGCGTGAAAAGATCATCTTCTGAACCACAAGTCCGCGATTCAGCTTTTCCCGGGAAATCAAGTTCAAATTGACAGCGACATCTCCAAAGCGGTCTTCATTCTTGGCCTGGTCGATCATCAGATTCTCCAGAAGCTGTTATTTTCACTAAGCAATATCGCCTGGAAGCCGGGGTAACTTTAGGTTTGTGTATGACAAGTTTATGGATATTGTAAAAAAAGGATCAGGTTTGGGCAACATTTTTTCGCCGTTGGGGATGAATCGTCATTCCATTTCAGTGGGTTCGGCGTTTGCAACCGGGCCGCCAACGCTTGAAGAGGGGAGGTATGCAACACCAAACTTTTTTTATGCGAGTTCTGAGTACGGATTCATGGCTGTGCAATATTTGTAACCTTTTGAGTTCATATTTGTTTCTTAACAAGGCCGCCGAAAGGATCCGAAGATGGTGAATGCGGTGTTCAAATCTATCCGGGCGAGGCTGCCGTTTCGTGTTGGAACAGACGGGGAAAAATAAAATATAATGTCTATTCAGATTGTTGGATGGATTTTACAGATGCTTTGGCGTACGAATTGAGAGCTGAAAAAATATTTCTTATTCCAAAAACGACGATCCGACGTCTCATGGCACGTGGTTTGCTATGCCTTTGTTGATTTTTGATATGTCCACACATCCTTTCGGGATTTGGCAATCGATACAAACCGATACAGACAAGAGAGAGATTTGTCAGAAGGAGATGAAGATGAGAAGAATGTCGTTGTTACCGCTTGTTATGGCGCTGCTGTTGGCCACAGCCTGCAGCAAAACGGTCATGGAGAATCAGCCCGCCGCAGATCAACAGCCCGAACCGGTTGTCCAGGCCGAACCGGAACTGCAGGCGCCCGAACCGGAACCCGAGCCTCAGGT
>JBFFHG010000136.1:0-7280 GCA_041557055.1 Desulfosarcinaceae bacterium | reverse complement strand
GTTCCGTCTTGCCCACTTGCCTCGGTGTTATGGTATATAAATAATAGGCGTTGGGGTCGCCTTCGTAATTTTTACTGGAGATGGAAAAGGTATCCTTTCCCCTGAGCACCTTTTCATCATTTTCATCCCCCCACAACGAGATTCCCACCATCATGTCCGGGAAACGGTCGCGGGGAACTTTAATCAAGCCGTTGGTGGCGCAAAAACTGGGCAGACGTTTGTAAAAAGCCTCCAGACGATCCAGGCACAGGGTGGGCTCGCCGCCGATGAGAATGGCGAGATTGACGCCTCTATCTTTCTCTTTGTCGATGAATCTCTCCCATTGTTTAATGTCGCCCTGCTCTTGGGCTGCAGTGTGTTCGTCCGATGAAAAAAAGAAGCATCCTTTGCAGCGAAGATTACAGCGATTGGTGACATCATATATGGAACTTCGAATATTGAGCCTGGAAATTCTCTTATAGCGTTCATACCAGTGCTCATCGAGCAGGGAACTGACGGTCTTCATCACTCTCTCCTTCAGGCCGCAGGCAGGTCGAAACCGGGAGGCGGCACCAGCGTGGTGATCAGGTTGGGGCCTTTTTCATATCCCATAACCCAGACCGCCAGATAGGTGTCCACATAGTCGAGCCAGGCGTTAAAGGTTTCGGGATCAACGGCATGGCGGTACAGGCGGGCCGTGACCACGGCGCTTCCGGCAGCGTAGTGACGGCAGTCCGCGCAGTCGGTGTCCGGTACACAACAGGCGGCATCGCGATCCCAGGTCAAGTCTGTCCGGTATTGCCGAAAGGAACGTCCCAGTCCAACGTCTTTGGATGGATTTTGCCGGGGATAGGAGCATCCGAAAAGGTCGTGGAGCCCCTGGGTGTGGGTATGGGCCACGATGTTGTAATGGGAGTACAGCACCTGCTCAGGATTTTGATTCAGCAATTCAACCATTACCTGGCGGGTCTCTTTCAACGATTGGGCTGTGTGGCTGAGATCGCCGCTGTAGCCCAACGGGGCGGAAAAGATGTTGAAGGTCACTTTGCACTTGTTTTGACACAGCGTCTCAACGACTTGGGCAGCCTCGAAAATATTGTGGCGCGTAAAAGTGTAGACCCAAACGGCACGGGGATCACCTTTATAAATTTCAATCTGCCGCTTGAGCATATTCCCGGCTTTACGGGTGTTAAGACTGGTCGTGTCATTGCCCCATGTGGAGATGTGAATTTTATAGTTGATGGAAGCGGCAATAGGTTTCAGCCCATTGGTGGCGATGGCGCCCAGAGGCATTTCATCGTGACAGACCCGGCACAACTCCGGCACCAGGGAGGGTTCGGCTCCGGCCAGCACCACATAGGTGATGCCGCGCTTTTTTTCCGCGCGCATCAGGGCGCGCCATGCCTCGCAATCCCGGTTTTCACGGACAAACTGTTTTTCGCCTTCATAATAGTAACAGCCGTTGCAGCGAATGTTGCAGCGGTTCGTCATGTCGTAGGTTGACTCACGCAGAAAAAAAAATTTGCGGACTTTTTCCCAGCGCGCCCTGATTTCGGGAGGGGCTATCAGATCGGAAAACTTATAAGTATTGACCGGCTGGCAGCCGTTGTCCACTTCCATTCGAGTTGCAGGCTCCACTGTTGCTGACTCCACTCAAACGGCGCCTATGCAGCCATTTTTTTGTATAAATATTCTGCGATTAAGCGAATATTGGTTAATTTCGGATAATCATCTTCATCAATACGGACACTGTATTCGTCCCGCAGCACAAGCGCAACCGTGGCCAGATCCATACTGTCGATGCCCACTTCGTCCACAAGATCCATATCCGGATCAAACGTTTCCGGCGTCACATCTTCCAGTTTGAGTTCATTGATCATGATCTGAGCGATCCGCACGGTGATGCTGTCTAAATCTCTTGCCATTCTAATCCACTCCCCTTTTCAATATCTTTTTCCGATTCAGAATCATTTTCCGCTACCTTAAGAAATCCGCTGCAGGCAAGATCCCCACCTTTCATAAGACGAAACCCATACGACCGGAAAGCACGCTCTTTGGGCGTTATTTGCACCATAATGGGCTCGGCCGGCACTATGACCTGTTTGAACCGAACCCTGTTGACCTCAAGAACACGCAACGGTTTGCCCAGAGCTTTGCCCAATATTTGAACGATTATCGCCAATTGGGCGACACCGGGTAAAACGGCCACGCCGGGAAAATGCCCGTCAAACCAGATGGAATGGGCGGGAACCGCAACCATGGCTCTGATCGCACCATCTGTATCGTGGCTTTTCCTCTCAATATCGATGAACTGGGTCGTATAGCACATTGTGGCCGATTGTCCTAACGTTTGTCGCATGCAAGTCAAAATTCAACGGATCAAATATTCCCATAAAGGACCCGTATACCCTCGTTTGTACATGCGTTGCAATAATTCACTGATCTGACTGCCGCCCGAACCGATGACCCAATTGATTCGCCGGTTGGCCGCTCTTTTCACACGCCCAATGATTTCATCACGGCTGATCGCCGGGGTTTCATAAAAAACCGGGGCCAAAAGATCCTGGGAAGCGGTGATCCGGCCTTCACCCAAAGCCCGATCGAACAAACTCGTATGGGGATATATCCGCATGCCGCAAAATAGGAATAAAACGGATTTTTTGAGTTTGTCAATAGATGTCAAGGTTGTTTCCAGGGTGTTGGCGGTTTCCCCCGGACCGCCCAGCAAAAAGTAGTGGGCCACCTTCAGACCGGCCTGCACGGCACTTTCATGGGCTTGCAGGATTTCATCCCGGCCAAATGGTTTGGCGTAAGCTCGCAACACTTGGTTGGAGAGGGATTCGGTACCGAATTCGATATGGGTCAAGCCCGCTTTCACCAGGGACTTGAAATAGTTTGGCGGCATCTGCAAAGGCGCCAGAAAAGCACCCCAGGGGATTGACACCCCATTTTTGCGGAACTGCTCAGCCACGGCCAGGCTATGTTCCATATCGGCATTGAAGGCCGAATCAGCGATAAAGAAATACTTGGCGCCGGCCTCCTGAAGTTGCCTGGCTGTGCGCCCGACGGATTCAGGATCCATTAAACGAAATCGATGCCCCTCGATATGGGGGTAAGTACAGTAGATGCATCTGAAAGGGCATCCGCGTTTCGTTTGAATGTTCAACATGCCCCCGTGCCGCAAATAATAGGAAAGATGATCATGGGCCGGATTAAAACAGCGTCGTAACCTGCGCTCTAAAGGAGCAGGAGAGCCAATGGGGCTTTCCAACGTCACCACACCGGGGATGGTTTCAACCGATGCTTTGGATTCCAGTGCATCCAGCAGATCGGTCAGGCGCTCGCCTTCACCCACAATTCCGTAGTCAGCCCCCAAAATTACCAGAATTTTTTCGGGAAAAATTGAAAAGCCGGCGCCTCCAAGGACAATGGGCGCATGGGTGTTTTTGCGGATGACCGTTACCAATTGCCGGTATCCGGCCATAAAGCCCAGAGGGGCGGTGGTATCGGTATTGTCGATATTACGCAGGGAGATTCCGACCACATCGGGCCGGAACTCATGGAGAAGCCCGCCCATGAGGTGGAGATCGATCAGGTTCAAATCCGCAATCTTGACCCTGTGCTGGGGGGGCAATGCGGCCGCCACGTAATCCAGACCCAAAGGATAGACCGGGTAGGGTGCGTTCAGGGTGTTGGCGGAGATGAGCAGAACTTTCATGCCGGCGTCACTTCGATGGCCGTCAAAGTCGTTCCCAAACCCAAGACAAGGGCGGCTTTGGCATCGGGATTGGCGATTCGTTCCTTCTGAATGAGAGCGGCTGCCAAAACAGTGGCAACAGCCGAGGATGTGGCGAACTCACCGGTCAGGCTGCGATAGTCTATTACCTTGCCCCGGTAGTCGGTCAATGCCAATAACTGGTTTAGCTGTTTTTGGCACTCTTTTTTTCGGGCAGCGGGCATGCCGGCCAAAATCAAACCGTAGGTGCGGTTGACTTGGTCAGCGCCGCCCAGTTGCGCCGCCAGCTCCCGGAGATCGGCGGGAGCTTCAAGAGTGGTGGTGAAATATTTTAAGGCCACTCTGGGACCGATGGGATCGCGGGTGCGTTTGAGAATCAAGGCGCCGCCGCCGTCGGCAAGAACCCTGGCGGCGGCCACCGAAGGATCGAACAGGGGGGATAATTTGTCATGGGTTTCATCGGCGCCCATTACCAGCACAGAATCGCCGTTGGGCACCATTGTCTGGGCGCAAAAAAGAGCCTGTTCAAAAGAATAATCGCCGCCGGACAGGGTTAAATTGGTACCGGTAGCCTTTGCCATGAGGGCGATCTGACCGGCCGCCGCATTATGTACCGATCCAATGAAATCAGTGGGACTGCAAAATTTCTCATCCGATTCAAACAGACCTTTTAAAAAATCATGGGTTTCTGAAAGGGCCCCCCAACCTGTGCCGAAAAAAACGGATTTGGGTAGGGTGCCGCTATCCCTGTTCTGAGCATGGGTAAACAGGGCCAGCGACATTTGCGAAAGACGCTTGATACGTCGAATGACACCGGCCGGCAGTCCTGAACACAGCAGCTTGGTCGCATATTTTCCAGCGCAGCAAATACCTCCGGAAAGATTCTCTATTGTCGTGTCGGTAAACCCGGCGCCGGTTACAGCCGACCAGCCGACGATGGTGAAAGGGTGTTGCGCCAATCGGCTGGTGGATAATGACTGGTTTTGACTACGGGGATGGCCGATGACGAGGGCGGCATTGTTGCCGCCGAAGCCGAACGAATTGGACAACACCGTCCCAACGGGGTGACGCGCGGGATGATTCAAAGGGGTTAGACCCAACAACGGGTCTGGTGTGTTGCAACCTGTGTTGGGCGGTATCAGGCCGGCGTCAATGGCGCGGGCGGCAACAACGGCCTCGATGGCGCCGGAAGCCGCCAGTGAATGCCCGATGGCGCCTTTGATGGAGGAGAGGGCCGGGGGGGCGTTGTTGAAAAGGGTGTTGATCGCAAGGGCTTCGGAGCGATCGTTATCCATGGTGCCGGTTCCATGCAAATTGATGTAGTCGATGTCATCCGCACCCAATCCGGCATTTGACAGCGCCATCTGCATGGCTGCCAGGGCGCCCCGGCCTTCCGGGTGGGGCTGGGCCGGATGATGGGCATCACATGAGAGCCCGGCCCCCAGAATCTCGATCCCCACTGGGGTTTGCTCTGTTGTTGCTTCCAGCAAAAGAATTCCGGCACCCTCCGCCACGGACATGCCCCGGCGATTTATATCCAGAGGCCGGCAGCCTTGAGGGTCAATGAGTTGCAGCGATTTGAAGCCGTAATAGGTGATCCGGCACAAGGCGTCCGCGCCGCCGGTCAATATCCGGCGGTAGCGCCCTGACCGGATCATGGCCAGAGCCAGGGCCAAAGCCCCGCCGCCTGATGAACAGGCTGTTGAAACCGTGATAACCGGTCCCTTGCAATGAAAGCGGCGGGCAAGATCTTCGGCCACGGTGCCGAGGGCGTGGTAACGGTATGCATGCGGATTGGCACAGTTGCGCCTTAACAGCGTCTCTGTTGTTGCCATGCCACCGGTGGTAACGCCCATCACAACGGCGTCCGGCGTCCGGCGGCAAACGGCCATGGCCTGATCCGCCGCGATACGGGCCATCATATGGGTTGGTGGAATATCACCATCATCGGTCAAATCCGCCACTTCCCCCACCGGGAGCGGTTGAATATTTGAGACCTTGAAGCGGCTTATGGGCCCGAGGCCCGAGCGGCCATCCGCAATGGCCGCCATGATTTTATCGCCGTCGCCGCCCAGGGCGCAGATCATACCGGTTCCGGCTATGCGCCCCCTCATGGTGCTCAATTCGCGGACGCCTTGAGGTTGTTTTGGATGAAGCGGGCCATGGTGTGCAGGGAGCCAAAAACCTGAGCGCCCAACTCCTTATTGTCGATAGTCAGGTGATAATCCTTTTCCATCATGATAACCAGTTCCAACACGTCGATGGAATCTATTCCCAATCGTCCCCCCACCAACGGTTCGTCCGGATCGATATCATTGGGTTTGACATCCACCAGATTGAGCACCTCTATGACTTTGATTTTCAATTCATCCAACAGCTTTGATTCTGTCATACCGTCTCCACATCCCGATTCTTTACAACCTGTGATAATTATAGTAACTGTACGCGTTTCAAACCGCATGAAAGAAGTGTACAATATAGACTATTGCCCGATCCATCAATCTTTTTTGTTTTGCAAACGGTAGCAGGATATGACCTGTCAGCCCCAAAATCCCGGCATCGAGGATTTGCTGCCGCACCGCGGCCGCATGTTGCTTATCGACGGAATTATCGCCGTAAATAAGGATACGGCGATTTCGCGGGCAACCGTCAATCCTCGATGGCCGCTGTTCGACGGCGCCGGCGCCAGCCCGTTATTGATCATCGAACTGGTGGCGCAAACATCAGGCTTGAGCAACGGGCTGGATCGCTTGAACGCTGAGGGCCAGGGCACGGAAACAAAAGGTTGGCTGGTGGGGATTAAATGCGCTAAATTATACGTCGAGGCCCTTGAACTGGGTGCGGTAATTGACACTCAGGCAAAAAACAGTTTTAAATTTGAGGGGTTCCGCGAAATTGACGGGTTTGCCAAAATTGGCGAACATCTGGTGGGTGAGGTGACCCTGCAGGTGGTGAGAGCGGAATAAGGAATTTTCAGGCGTTTTCGGCCGTCAGAAAAAATCTTGGCATGCGGCTGAAACCTGTGAAACGAAGCATCATGTAAGGTACGGGACGGGAATCAAGCCATGAACCATGCGCCACAAAAGCGAACAGCCATTGTGACCGGCGCCAGCAAAGGTATCGGACGGGCCATCTGTGAGGAACTGGCGGCTCGCAATTATGATGTGATCATCAATTATCGTTCGGATCACAAGGGGGCCGAAGAGACCTTGACCATGGTGCAAAATAAGGGCGCTCAGGGGCGCCTGGCATGTTTTGATGTCACCGATGCCCAAGCCTCGCAAACAATTTTGGAGGGTTTGGCCGCGGAGTATGAAACCCTGGATGTACTGGTCAACAATGCCGGCATCACTGCGGATGCGTTGTTTGTCATGATGTCCAAAAACAATTGGGACCGGGTGATTCGCACCAGTCTGGACGGTTTTTACAACACCACCAAACCGGTTCTGGAAAAGATGGTCAGACAAAAAAAGGGGAGCATCGTCACCATTGCCTCGGTTTCGGGGCTCATGGCCAATCGCGGCCAATCCAACTATTCGGCAGCCAAAGCGGGTTTAATCGGTGC
>JBFFHG010000135.1:0-7321 GCA_041557055.1 Desulfosarcinaceae bacterium | reverse complement strand
TTGGAATGCACGCCGCCGTTGTTCAGCCCGCCTGGCGGGAGAATTACGTGCATGCCCTGTTGGCGGCCGCCAGGCCCCGCCAGGCCCTGCCCCATATCCGGCAACTGGCGGAGCACTACAGCGGCGAAAAGCAGATCCAGTGGCAGGAGATTCTTCTGCACCAATATCTTCAGCTCGATATGCAGGCTCAGGCGCGGGAATACGCTGTCTTTCTCACCCGGCAGGACCCGACCCGTGACAAGTGGTGGAAAGCCCTGGCTCATGTGGATTTGCAAGCCGGCCGATATGATCAGGCCCTGGTGGCCATGACCGTGTACAGTTATCTGAAGCCTCTGAACATCCAGGAGACAAAATTGTTGGCTGATCTCAATTTACAAGTGGGCATTCCCGTCAAGGCGGCGCCGTTGTATGAGACCGCCCTGGCGGAAAAGAAGGAGGTCCGTCTGATCCGGGGTCTGACCCTGGCCCTGCAACAATTGGGTAAAACCGAACAAGCCCTGGAAACACTCAATCGGTTCACTCCACCCGGCAAGGATAAGAATAAGGAGCTGATGATGCTTCGCGCCGATCTGCTTTATGCCCTCAACCGTTTTGACGAGGCCGAAGACGCTTACCGACAGGCGGCCAAGGGAGGCGCGGACAAGGCCGGCCGCGCCTGGTTGATGGCCGGTTATGCCGCCATGCAGTTGAACGATACAGCGGCCTGTCGTCAGGCTTTTGAAAAGGCCGCAACCTTCGACCACCATCGCAAAGCCGCATTGCTGGCATTGCAGCATCTGCCGAAAACAACGCCAATGGCATCCGGCAGGCGCTCCCGGATGTAATGGCGCTATCTGTTTTTGTGCGGACACTGATAAGGATCGGGAGACTCAAATCGTTTCCCGTGGCTATGAACTGTTTGACTTTCGACTTGGAGGTCCGCACTGGGAATGCTGCGGTTGAGATGGTTGAGGTTTGTTCCCAAACGGTTTGCGCGGGGATGTCCCGCTCCGTCAGAGGCGCTGCCGGCCTGTCCATAATCTTCGGGCCGGCCGGTTTCATTTGCGGATGGAACGCGCAGCGCCGCCGTGCCCTGCCGGTCTTGACTAATATCTATCATTAATGCATATTCATGCATATGAGAACAACATTGAACAGGGCTCGCACAAGAATAGCCCGGCATTTAGGGCATCCCGTCTTCAGTTCGCCTTTGCCCGATCCGCAACCCCAAAATTCTCGAAATAGAATGACGCCAAGCCATCTCAGAAAACGGATTTTGGTTCAGGATCGAGGCGGATTGGAGTTGCAAACCGGAAGCATATACCTGTATGTCGGGGATTTGAACTTCGGATACAACAAAGATATTGGGCCAAAAGACTTTTTTGAGACGGCTGGTAGTCCTGTGCGTTTTGGCTAAAACAATTATTCAGAAAAGGAAACCCCCATGGCCATCAGAGTATTTGTCAAACGCAAGGTTGCAGAGAGTGACATCGAAGCTCTCAGAGGGTATATCGACAAACTGCGCGTCATAACCACCGGGCAGCCCGGTTATATTTCGGGCGAAACCCTGCGGCGGCTCGACAGGCCCGGAGAAATATTGGTGATCAGCAAATGGAAGACCCAAAAAGAGTGGCAACGTTGGTTTGAAAGCGAAAAACGCGGCGGGGTGCAGCGACAGATCGATGAACTGACCAGCGGACAGACCACATACGAAATATATGATTTCGACTAGTCCGTTGCTTTTCTTATTTGCATGGGATGCCGGGTGAGCAGGACGCCGATGTGATCGTAAAGACCAAAATCAAAGCCTTGGTCGTGGCCGGCACCCACAGCGGGGTGGGCAAAACCACCATCACCTTGGGATTGCTGGCTGCTCTGAAAAGACGCGGGCTGCGGGTGGCGTCCTTTAAGGTGGGGCCGGACTTTATCGATCCCGGGCATCACCGGGCCGTTACCGGTCGCGTCAGCCGCAACCTGGACGGCTGGATGCTTAGTCAGGCATATAATCGCGCCTGCTTTGCCCGGCATGCCGCTGAAGCTGATCTGGCCGTGGTGGAGGGCGTCATGGGGGTGTTTGACGGATTCAGCGGCCGGGACGAATCCGGCTCCACCGCTCAGATGGCCAAGTGGTTGGGGGTGCCGGTGCTGCTGGTGATCAATGCCGCCAGCATGGCGCGCAGTGCGGCGGCTCTGGTGCAAGGATTCGAGAATTTTGACCCCCATCTCTCTTTTATCGGCGTGCTTTTTAACAATCTGGGCAGTTCGGGGCATTTTACCTATCTTCAAGAGGCGTTGGAGGACAACGTTCGCATGCCATGTCTGGGCGGGCTGTTGCGGGATGAGGCCCTGAAAATGCCCGAAAGGCATCTGGGTTTGGTGACAAATCAGGATCACCCCATGTCCGAGGCGCAAATCGATCTTCTGGCCCGCTGGATGGAACGTCATCTGGACCTGGACCAATTGTTGGACTGCCTGCCGGAGGTCAATATCTCTTCCGACAATGGGCCTGTGGTTGACTGTGCCCCCGAAGATCCGGTGCGCATCGCCGTGGCTCGGGATGCGGCATTTTGTTTTTACTACCAGGACAATTTGGATCTGCTGGCAGAGGCCGGCGCCGAACTGGTGCCCTTTTCTCCGATGGCAGACCGGCATTTGCCGGATCAGATCGACGGCATTTATCTGGGGGGCGGGTATCCGGAATTACATGCCGCAGCATTGGCACAGAATACCGCCTTGCGGGAAGCTATCCGAAACTGCAGCATCGGGGGGATGCCCATTTACGGCGAGTGCGGCGGGTTCATGTACCTGTGCCGGGAATTGGCCGACCCTGACGGGCGGGCCTATCCCATGGCGGATTGTTTTCCCTTCAGCAGCCGTATGCACCGCAAATTAAGTACATTGGGCTATCGGGAGATCACCCTTTCGGGCGACAGCGTCATCGGCGCCAAAGGGGGTATGGCCCGCGGGCACGAATTTCATTATTCGAATCTGCAAGATCCGCCCGGCGGCCATAATGTGCCCACGATCTATCATGTGACCGGCCGTAAAGGACGGCAGGTGAAAAACGAGGGTTACCGCAAGGCCCGCACCCTGGCCAGCTATATCCATTTGCATTTCGGCAGTAACCCTCGAATTGCGCCGTCATTTGTTCAGAGCTGTCGTATTTACGGCGTAGCGAGCGGACGGTTGAGACGTCCGCAGAGTGGTGGCTGAAGGCGACCGCATTCTGAAGTTTGTTTTTTCTCCATGGGAGTTCATATATGCAAGGCTATGTTCAAGTCTACACAGGCGACGGCAAAGGCAAGACCACGGCGGCTTTGGGGTTGGCCCTGCGTTCCGCCGGGGCTGGTCTGAGAGTTTTCATCGGCCAGTTTATTAAAAACGCGCCTTATAGTGAAATCAAGTCGTTGGAGCGTTTTGCAGATCTGATTACGATTACACAGTTCGGCCGCGGCTGTTTCATTCGAGGAAAGCCCGAACAGGCGGATATCGATCTGGCCCGCCAGGCTCTGGCGGCTGTCGAGGCTGCCCTGACATCCGGCCGATATGACGTGGTGATCGCTGATGAGGCCAATGTGGCTTACGGATGCAAACTGATCTGCGAAGCCGATCTGGTCGCACTGGTCGATTGCCGGCCGTCCCATGTGGAACTGGTGATCACCGGACGCAACGCTCCTGCGGCCCTCATTGAGCGGGCCGACCTGGTCACCGAAATGAAGCCGATCAAACATTACTACGAAAAAGGGATTATGGCCCGCAAGGGCATTGAGAGCTGACCATTTCCCATCCTTTGCGTTAAAAAAAAGATAAAGATCCGACGCGTTCAGCCGATAGATGATCAGTGCCATCGCAAGCTGACAGGATCTCGATTTCTCATTTTCATGTTCAAAATGATTTGAATTATCAAGCGGTTGCGACTGTGGTAACCCAAAACCACCCCGGCCCGGCGGGAAGGATGATCAAACATGGAAACGAGTGCTTTCAGACCTATCCCCGACAGCCCGGGCATCCTTGTTGTGGAGGATGATCCCACAGTCTGCAAAATATACCGGGAAGCCCTTTCCAAACGCGGCTATCGGGTCAATATCGCCGATACCTATCAAAAGGCGGAGGATCTGCTGGGGAAAAGCTCTTTTGATGTCATCATTTCCGATATTTGCCTGGGCAGTGCAGATGGTTTGTCCATATTGGAAGCCAGTCAGACCCGAAATCCGGATACGCCGGTGATCCTTGTAACCGGTATGCCCACCATTGAATCCGCTTCAGCGGCCGTTCGGTTAAACGCATATGAATATCTCGTAAAGCCTGTTCGTCTTGGGGTTCTGGCCAAGGCCGTGGCGCGGGCCGTGGACTTCAGGACCCTCAAAGCGGATCAGAAAAAGGTTGAGCTTGAAAAACGCAAATACCAGCACGAGTTGGAGCAACTGGTGGCGGCACGCACCGAAAAACTGATTCAAAGCCATCAGCGCTACCAGGAACAAAACAAATTCTTAAATAACGTGATTGAATCTCTGGCCCATCCTTTCATGGTGATCGATGCACACGATTTTAGCGTCAAGATCGCCAATGCGGCAGCCAGAAAGGCGCGATCCATCCAAGGTGCCACATGTTACGCGCTCAATCACGGGGTTGACCAACCCTGCGGCCGGTCAGGGCACCGCTGCCCTTTGGAAGAGGTGACGCGGACCCGCCGTTCGGTTCATCTGGAACACGTTCACCAAAATGGCAGCGGCAAAGACGCCGAATTCGAGGTGCATGCCTTCCCTTTGTTCGACGATGATGGTCATGTCAGGCAGGTCATCCAATATTATATCGATATTACGGAGAGAAAAAGGCTCGAGTCCATTGCAGAGGCTGCCAATCTGATGGATAATCTGGGATTCATCTTTGCCGGTATAAGGCATGAGATCGGCAACCCCCTCAACTCGGTAAAGATGGCGCTATCCGTACTGGACAAGAATCTTGACCGCTATCCGCGCCAGACTATCCGGGAGTTCGTCGACAGGTCTCTGGGCGAATTGTCCCGGGTGGAGTATTTGCTCAAGGCTCTGAAAAATTTCAGCATGTTTGAAACTCCTGATGTGGAAAGCGTTAATTTGTGCGTTTTTTTAAATAATTTCAAGTCGTTGGTTGAAGAGGACTTTTCTCATAAACACATTCATATCTTGCTTGATCTGCCTTTGGAAGATGTTTTTGCATGCACTGATCAGCGTGCTTTTCACCAGGTGATGCTTAACGTGATGACCAACGCGGCCGATGCCGTTTCGCAGTCGGAGCGGCCGATGATCGACATTACAGTGGAAAAAATTCCCGGTTTTGTGCGGGTCAACGTCAGGGACAACGGCTGTGGCATGACCCCGGAAGAGCATAAGAACCTGTTTCGGCCTTTTTATACTTCCAAGCCCAGCGGCACCGGGCTGGGGTTGATGATTGTCAAAAAGATGCTGGCCAGGATGAACAGCAGCGTGCGAATCGACTCGCTATACAGGGAGGGAACCACGGTGACCATGACGCTGCCCCAAGGATTGCCCAAAGACCATGACAAACCATAAAAAAAAGCTGGTGGTGATCGATGACGACCGATTGCTTTGTGATGCCATTGGGCTCGCGCTGGAGGATCTGCAGGTTGAGGTGCTGACCGCCAACACCGGTGCCGACGGGTTGCGAATCTGCGCTGCTGCGCCTGTGGATGTGGTTTTGCTGGACCAGAAGCTGCCTGATGCCAACGGCATCGATTTTTGCGGTTCGATTCTGGATTGCCATGACGGGACGCATATTATCTTCATAACAGCTTATCCCAGTTTTCAAAATGCGGTCCGGGCTATCAAGGTGGGGGCTTTTGATTATCTTTCCAAGCCGTTTGAAATGGATGAACTCCTTTTGACGGTGAATAAAGCCTTGCGCGCCATCGATCTTGAGCGCATTGAGCAGGTGCGGCACTATGAACAGAAACGGGAAATCGATCGCACCGTGCTCGTGGGCGCCGCCGGGGGGTTGCAGGAGGTGCAGCACATGGTGGCGTTGGCCTCGGCCAATCGGGCCTCGGTGCTGATCACCGGTGAAACCGGCACAGGAAAGACCTTGGTGGCCAAGGCCATTCACTATGGCGGCCGCAATCCCCAGGGACCGTTTATTGCGGTCAATTGCGCCGCCATTCCCGAGACACTCATGGAGGCGGAACTCTTTGGTTATGAAAAAGGGGCCTTTACCGGTGCGGACAAGTCAGCCAAGGGGCTCTTTGAGATGGCAGCGCAGGGCACGCTTTTTCTGGATGAGATCGGCGAACTGCCGATTCATCTGCAGGCCAAACTGCTGGGTGTTCTGGATGATAAGAGAATCAGGCGTCTGGGCGGCCAATCCCTAAAGCCTGTCGATGTGCGCATTATCGCCGCCACCAATGCCGACATGGCCTTTGCCGTCAAACAGCGCCAATTCAGAGAGGATTTGTTCTATCGCCTCAGTGTGGTCCATATCCACGTACCGCCCCTGCGCCAGAGAATGGGTGACCTGGCTGATCTTTGCCGCTATTTTATCAGCCAAATTGCACCGGATCAGCAGATCGTGCTGCCCGATGATCAGATCGCCGGAATGCAGAATTACCCCTGGCCGGGGAATGTGCGCGAATTGCGCAATATTATCGAGAGGGCCATATTGCTTGGCCAGGGTTCCCCAATTGAGCCCCTGCGCCTTGTCGGAGGGCCAACCATCACGCCTGAACTTCCCACGGGCAACCCCGGCGAACAGCGCATCGCCACTTTGCAGAGCGTGGAAAAGCGGCACATCGCCCGAACCCTGCAACGCCTGAACGGCAACCATACCCAGACAGCCAACGCCCTGGGAATCTCACGCTCAACCTTGATGCGCAAAATAAAAATTTACGGATTATAATGTAACCGATTTTCGGGTCTCCCCTATTGTCAGGGTTTGCATCACCAAAACAGGGCACTGTATCATTTCAGGTCACCTGAAACCGGTCACCGGCGTTCGCCCACGATTGCCGTGTGCGCCTGTGCAATGCCGTTAACGCCGTTTTAGGGCATACCGGCAAAAACTGGCGGGTATGGCACACCGCTTGCTCCTGTAAGTGGTTCATAGCGGAGAATAGGCGATGAAATACGTTTTAATAGTTGACGACGAAGAGCAATTGCTGCTCACCATGCAGGCCGGGTTCGAGTCTTACAAGGATCGTTTTCAGGTCCTGACCGCCCGCAACGGAAAAGAGGCCGCGGCATTGCTGGCATCCACCCGGATCAATCTGGTGGTGACCGATCTGAAGATGCCGGAGATGGATGGATTCGAGCTGCTTTCATTTTTGAAGAACAATTTTCCTGAGATTCCCGCC
>JBFFHG010000134.1:0-7324 GCA_041557055.1 Desulfosarcinaceae bacterium | reverse complement strand
TTTTGATTCATAAGAATTGAACGAATCACTGTGTCCCATAGAACCAAACGTTCGCCAAGCAGAAGTCCCAGCTTTACTTGCAGGTCGAAATTTTCTGAATACCCTACGGCAGTTGTCTGAATTTTAAGAGGCCGCTTCGTGCTAAAAGATTGCATATCAATAATCGCATCTTGCTTTATCCTGCTAATGTCTAAATCATGAACATCTTTTTTTAGTTTGTTTAAATCTTTGTCTCTAATGCGACTGTTAACGAATATCGGCCTGCGATTATCTGTGAATTCAATTCTTAGCCTTTCTTGCAGCAAATCTAAGTATTGAAGTGTAAAGATACAAGCACGATCTTTTTTGTTGCCACACATTTATGTTTCCCCCGGCGGAAACCGTTGATTTCGTATAATCTAAATTTGTTCGTTATGCTTCAACACAGTAGATAACCTACCCTTCGATATGTCAATGTGAAGTTTCATGGCCTTTGAGATCTTTCGAGCACGCCGTCCTAAACAATTTTTGGAATAGAATACGATATTGGACAAAAGGCCCGAAATTTTTTCATTTTTTCTATAGCTCACTCGCCGACACATTAGCAAGTTTCCCGGTAAATAATCAACCAGAACCTCTGGAGATAATAAATGGACACGATTCAAACAAGCACAGAAACCTTGATACGAATTGTAAAGGAGGCCATTCACCAAGAAACCCTTCTGGTGCTCGCCGATGACATGTTCGAGGTGCTGAGCACACCAAGCGTTATCTTGCAAGGGCCGAAACTGATCGAGGATCGGTTTCGCCGCAGTCAGGCACGTCTATTTGAGAAAGATACAGCTGATCTCAGTTTCGAGGAATGCCGTTTTCCAAGGCTGTATCATCTTGATTTCGATATGGTGGTAACCGTGGACCGAGAGGCCGAACTGCTCCAATTTCAGGAATCGGTATCCCGTTTTTTTCAGCTTCATCCTGTGATTTCCATTGCTGACAAGGGCGAACTGAACCTGATCGAACTGGTGCCCCTGGGCGGCCTCGCCAGGGTGAACCTGTCCAACCTGCGACAAAGCTCCGGGCGTCTGCGCATCGAGTCGTGTCCGATTTACGACGGCGAGATCCGCAACGGTAGCCTGATCCAGGATCGCACTTTCCAGTTTCACGGCGACGTGCATGAAACGCAAACCCTAAAACCTTAAAGGAGAAAAATCGTGATCGAGATACGAAACCTGCAATTCCAACCGCTTACATTCCAGCTCGGCACCGAGGGCAGCTTGCACCTTGGCCCGCGGCAGAAAAAGAGCATCGCAAGAAAGGACCTCTCCGCCGAAATCCAAACCGCGGCAAAGCGCGGCTTGGTGCGCATAACCGACCTTTCCACCAGCGGCGCCATGGCCCAGGATGAACAGGCCGCGTCGAAAGAAGCTGCTGCCGAGGAAACCAAGGCCGCTCAGAGCAAGCGGAGGAAATAACCATGCCGACTTATCTATCACCCGGGATCTATACCCGGGAAACGGATTTTTCATTCTACGTGAAGCAGATCTCGACCTCGTCGGCAGCCATGTTGGGTGTGGCCGAAAAAGGCCCGATCAACAAGCCCGTGCTGGTCACAAGCTGGGACCAGTTCATCAACCGTTTCGGATCCTACATCAATGAAAGCTACCTGGCTTATGCGGCCCGGGCCTTTTTCGACAACGGCGGTTCGGTGCTCTATGTCAACCGCATCGCCCACCTCACCGATCCTACAGATCGGGATACCCTCACGGCCGTAAAATCCTCGGCCGTGCTGCCGGATCGGCAGACCTCGCCAACCGACACCATGCGAGTTCTATCGGTAAATGAAGGGGCATGGGGGGATGAGCTTTCGGTTACCATCGAGGACGGTACGCTGGATCCGGCCAACCATTTCAACATAGTGGTTCGTTTCAAGGGCGAGGTGGTCGAGGTGTTCAAAGACCTTTCCATGGATGAGACCAAGGCCAACCATGTCGAGCTTATGATTAACGACCGCTCCGATTTCATCACGGTCGAAGACTTGGCTGCCGCCTCGGGTGCGGCAACTGATCGTCCCGCCGCAGGAGTCTATCCGCTTTCCGGCGGTGACAACGGCCTTGCCGATCTGGCCGACGCGGATTACGTCGGTGATCCCTCCCAGCACACCGGCCTTTATGCTTTCGACGAGATCGACGCCCTGAACCTGCTCATGGTGCCCGGGGTCACCACCGTCCCGTTGATCAATGCCGGCATCGCATACGCTGAAAGCCGTAAGGACCTACTGTTTATCGCCGACACGCCGATCCACCTGGAGCCGCTGGAAGCGGTTGATTTTCGCAAGGGCCAGGGCATGTACAGCCACGCGGCCTTCAATTCTTCCTATGCCGCACTTTATTATCCCTGGCTTGAGATCAGCGATCCGGTCACCTCGCGTAACAAGCTAGTGCCGCCCTGCGGAGCGGTGGCCGGCTGCATGGCCCGCAGCGACCAGAAGGCCAATGTTTGGAACGCGCCGGCTGGCATTGATCGGGGCCGCATCTTCAATGCTCTGTCCGTGGCTTACAAGACCAACCGGGGCGAGCGCGACGTGCTCTACCCGGAAGGGATTAACGTTATCGCGGTCTTTCCGGACACCGGGATCAACATTTGGGGCCAGAAGACCTTGCAGAGCCAACCATCGGCCGTGGACCGTATCAACGTGCGCCGGCTGATGATGTTCATGGAGGAGGCCATCTCCGAATCCTCACGCTTCGTGGTTTTTGAGCCCAACCATCCCCAGACCTGGCGGGCGCTTGCGCGTCTGATCAATCCCTTTTTGCAGGACATCAAGGACAAGGGTGGGGTCTATGATTTTGCCTTCCAGTGCAACGAGGAGACCAACACGCCGGTGGTCATCGACCGCAACGAGATGGTGGCGCGGGTTTTCGTCAAGCCCACCAAGACGGCCGAATTCATTGAGCTGAACTTCATCCTGACCAATACCGGCGCGGATTTCAAAGAAATATTTTAAGGAGGGAACACGGCGATGAGAAGCGGAAATATGCCCAAGAGCCTTTTTCAGAACTGGCAGTTCGCCATCGAGGTCAACGGCTTCGACGTGGCCCTGTTCCATAAAGGGCAGGAGCCCAAGACCGAATTCGAGGAGGTGGCCTTTGCGCCCGCAGGGTCCATGTTCGACCAGAAGGTCGCTGGCCGGGTCAAGTTCGAGGACATCACCCTGGAAAAGGGTGTTCTTCAGGACGGCTCCGATGCGGCGGCCCGGGAGTGGATCAAAAAGCAGGTGGACGTCAACGCCGTCACCGGTGGCCTTCCGGCAGACTACATGCGCGATATCGACATCGTGCGTTACGACCGCACCGGAAGCGAGACCCGGCGCTGGACCCTGCACGGCGCCTGGGTCAAGGCGCTCGAATACGACGAATTAGAAGGCGGTAACACCGAAAACACCATCGAAAAAATGACCATCTGTTTTCAGTACTGGACCTGAAAACCACAAAGGATAAACCCATGCACACCTTTGAACTACCCAGCGGCATCGAAATCGAACTCAAGGAGATGACCGGGGCCGAAGAAGAACTACTCACCAACCAGCGCCTGATCCGCAGCGGGGATGCCATCAATCAGGTGCTGCGTAACTGTTTCGTTCGCATCGGTGACAAGACCGAGTCGACCATCAGCGACGTGCTGGACCTGCTTTCCGGCGACCGGCTCTTTGCCCTTGTACGGTTGCGCCAGATCTCCTTGGGAGACGAAGTGGAACTGGAGCTGAACTGTCCGAACAGCGCCTGCCGGATGATCAACTATCTGACCGTCAACCTGGAAGAGCTCGAGGTTACGCCCTATACCGACCAGCGCGAGTTCGACTTCACGTTGCCCGGATCCAAGAAGGCCGTGCGCTTCGGCTATCTGGACGGCCATAAGGAGAAACGCCTGGCCGGCCTGCGCGAACCCAACATCACCTCAGCCATGCTGATCCGCATCCTCGATGTCGACGGCAAGCCGCCTTCCAAGAAGATCCTGGCCGAGATGTCCATGCGCGACCGCGGCGCCTTACGCGAGGAGATGGCGCGGGTGGACGCTGGCATCGACACCACGGTGGAAGTCGAATGCGACGGCTGCGGTACGCGCATCCGCACTCGCCTGGAGGCCGAACCCGCTTTTTTATTCCCAACAGTTCGCTTGTAAGCGACGCCTTTTTCCTCGCTTACGGCGGGCTGCACTGGAGTTTTTCAGAAACACGGTCGCTGCCGCTGAAGGTCCGGCGCCAGTTCGTCGAAGCCCTTTCGCGGCAGCTTGATTTTGAACGCGAGCAAACCAAGCGGTGACGGATGAACGACCTGGGTCTCGGCATTGTGGTTTCGATGAAGGATGCGTTTTCACAAAACGCACAGCGCATCCGCGGCTCTATGATGGACCTGGACTCAACTGTGGCGGCGGCCAGCGAACGCATGACCCGCAACCTGGACCGCATCCAGCACGGCACCATGATGATCGGAGCGGGTTTAGCCCTTATGGCCGCGCCGGCCGCCCTGGTGGCCTCCACTGCTGCAACCCAGAAAGCCCTGGGCGAACTGGCCTCCCTGGGCGTGCAGGACCTGCGCGCCATCGAGGACGCGGCCGAGTCTTTCACCAACCAGTGGTCAGGCGCCAACAAGGCTGCCTTTGTCACCGCCACCTATGATGTCAAATCAGCCCTGTCCAACCTCAGTGACGAGGCCGTGGGCGTTTTCACCTCCATGGCGGCCCTGACCGCCAAGGCCACCAAGGCCTCCACCCAGGAAATGGTGGGCAGCTTCACCACGGCCTACGGGATCTTCAAGCCCATCATGGCCGACATGACCGACATGCAGTGGGCCACGGCCTTTTCGGGCGCCCTGGCCCAGACCGTGGCCTCTTTCAAGACCACCGGTACCCAGATGGCTGATGCCATCAAGAACATCGGCGCCGTGGCGGCCGCGGCCAACATTCCGCTGCAGGAGCAGCTCGCGGTGCTTGGTCAGTCGCAGACCACCATGCCCGGCTCCGAGGCAGGCACGCTCTATAAGGCCTTTATCATGAAGGCGGCCGAGGCCGGCGACCAGCTGGGGTTATCTTTTACCGACACCAGCGGCCGGCTCAAGGGCGTGATTCCCATCCTGCAGGAGATCAAGCGCGAGTTCCCGGATCTTTCCCAGGCGGCCGCCCAGGTCAAATTGAAAAAAGCCTTCGGCTCGGACGAGGCAGTCAAGTTCCTGCTGCAGATGTCGGCTGGCATGCAGGGCCTGGAAGGCAACATCCAGTCGGTCGAACGCGCCATGCGATCCGGCACAGCGGTCACCGAAAAGATGGCGGGCGCCATGAACCAGGACATCGGCGCGCGCTTTGTGCTGCTGCGCCAGCAGATCGCCAACCTGAGCGAGATTTTCGGACGCACCCTTCTGCCGGTAGTGACGCCGGTGATCAATGGTATTTCGCGGGTCGTCCTCTTTTTGCAGCGTCTGGCCAAATCCATGCCCGGTGTTACCCGGGTAGTGCTCGGCCTGTCCATGGCACTGGGCGCGATCCTGGTCGCAGCCGGATCGGTGACGGCCGCCATCGGATTGGTGGGGGTGGCCTTGCCGGCAGTACAGGCGGGGATCGTGGCCGTCGGTGCCGCATTGAGCGGCGTCGGTGCGGCAATCGCCACATGGTTTTTGCCGGTGACTGCAGTGATCGCCGGCGTGATCCTGGCGGTCTACCTGCTCAAACGCGCCTGGGAGACCAACTTCGGCGGTATCCGGGACACGGTGCTCAGTGCCTGGAACAAGATCCGGCTGGTCTTTGAGGGTATCAGAGCATTGATCGGTTCGCTTTCCGGCGGCATAGGGCAGATGTCGGCCGAGTTGGCGAATAAGCTTAAGGCCGCCGGGTTGCTCGGGTTTGTGGTCACCGTGTTCAAGGTTTACCACCGCGTGCGTGAGGCCCTGGCCGGTCTCTGGGGAGCGTTCTCCCATGCCTTCGAGCGCATCCGGGCGATTCTCGGGCCTGCCGTCGGCGCGCTGATGGGCGCCTTCGGGGCGCTGGGCCGGGCCGTCTTTTCCGTAACGGAGATCTTCGGCATCGTCGCCGGTTCGGCCGAGGGGTCGACATGGCGTAAATTCGGTGCTGTCATCGGCACCGTTGCCGGTGTGCTTCTCCAGGGCCTGGCTTTCGCGCTCAAGATCGTGGCTTGGAATTTGACAATCGTTTTTCGCACCCTCGCTATTGTGGTGCGTGCCTTCGTTTGGACCGGCAAGGTCATCGTCGGCACCCTCGTCCATGCCACCAAGTTCATCTACAAGTTCCTGCTGCCGGTCCGGCTCATCGCCGCCGCCTTTGTCGCCGCCGGCAAGATCATCTATGCCGTTTGGCAGGTGCTGACCGGCGACATCTCCATCATGGAGGGACTCAAGGCCATCGGCGGGGCGGTCTTCGATTTTCTGGCGACCCCGTTTCGCTGGGCGAAGGACGTGGTCGTGGGCGTGTGGAATTTCATCTCCGGCATTTTTACTTCAATTGGTCGTCTGGTAACCGATGCCGCGGCCATGATCGGGACTGCCTTTTTGAACCTGCCCATTATCAGCACCCTGCGTGATCTTTTCGCCACGATCCGTGGTTTTTTCGCAGGCGATACAACCTTTTTCGAGGCGGGCAAAAAGCTGCTGATCACCCTGGGAGAAGGCATCTGGTCGGCCGTGACCTATCCCTTCACCATGCTGAAAAATGCCCTTTCCAAGCTGCGCGGCCTGCTGCCGTTTTCGGATGCCAAGGAAGGCCCACTGTCCAACCTGACTGCCTCGGGTGCGGCCCTTCTAAGGACCCTGGCCGAAGGAATCGGTAAGGCCAAATCACTGCCGGCAGCGCAGGTCTCGGAAAGCCTCTTGAACCTGGTTCCCAGCCTGGACGGCCGCCTGCTGCCCAAGGCCCTGAGCGCCATGCTGATGCTTCAGCCCGTGATGGCGCAGGCACTGCCACCCCAGTTGCCCATACCTGGCATTGTTCAATCCGTCAGATCGGCAATCGAACCGGTAAATAGATTCAGCACCATGGATCCGGGGATGCCGAATGCGGAAAAAATACCAGCTTCGCATTCGCAGATCCCCTCCGAGCAGCTGGCCATGGCCGGCAGGAACAGCTCAACCGCCGTTTCAGCCGATACGACCGAGTCCGGCCAGGACCTCCGCGGCCTGCTGTCGACCGTGCTGTCCCGGCTCGATGCCTTGGCCAATCGGCCTATCGAACTGAACGTTACGACAACCATCGACGGCCGTAAGGTGGCCGAGGCCGTCTACAAGGATCTGAGGGAGAAAAAGATCCGGAACTACGAAACGCTGTGAGGAAATGGATGAAGAAA
>JBFFHG010000133.1:0-7333 GCA_041557055.1 Desulfosarcinaceae bacterium | reverse complement strand
CTACGACTGCTTACCCGAATATACCACGAAAGTCAATCTCGCGGTATATTCGGGTTATCATGGAACCCTCTTTAACCCTTTGCCGAATGTTTTCAGGGAAGTGGCGTTCACGCTTCTACAGCATGGCGATCCCGAAAAACCCCCGCATGGTATAGCGAAGTCCGATGTATATCGCCAAGGCGATGAAAATGCCTTTCAGTACTTTGGCCGGGATGTATTTTCCCGTTCTCGGCCCGATCATGGATCCGATAAAGATTCCGACCAGCTCGGCTCCGATCATGGGCCAGTAGACCATGACCCCTTTTAACACCATAAAATTGAAAATGGCGAATATCATGCCGATCAAAACAGAGAGTGCGGACGTTCCCGCAACCACAAACATAGGGAGCCCCACAATGCTGGTCAAAAAGGGCACAAACAGGAATCCGCCGCCAATACCCAGGAAGGAGGCCAGGGCGGCGATGAAAAAGCCGCCGATGATCGGAACGATCGGCTTGAAACTGAATTCCACACCGTAGAACTTGAAAATCACTTTGCTGAAGCTCCAGCTTTTGACGCTTACACCGCAATCTTCAGGGGCCAGGGTGGAGCATTTTTTAATGTGGGTGTCTTCAAAGGCCTTGGCGGCAGCCTTGGCCTCTTTTTTTCCGGCCTGGCCTTTGGGGGTGGTTTCATAAAAGAGAAAACCGCCGATGACGAAGACCACGATTCCAAAGTAGCCCAGGTAATCTTTGATGGAAATTTTACCGGCAGTGATCACCGGTACCAGGTAGCTGCCCAGAATGGAGCCGATGCCCAGGGCCAGGCCCAGGGGCAGGACCAGGCGGCCCATTTTATAATAATTGAAGCTGCTCACCGCCGCGCTGAGGCCCACCAGATACTGGTTGGAGACGCGGATACTGTCGGTGATCAGTTTGTTGAGCGCCGGCGCCGTCTTTTTAAAGGCCTTGCCGTAGTCGGCCAGCCCGAAAACGGTGATGTGCCCGACACCGGCCATGATACCGCCAAAGGCGCCCACAGTCGAAAAGATCCAGCCGACCCAAACCGCCCACAGAAAGCCCACAATCAGGTTGGGCGAGGGCGCTCCGGGAATTCCCAGAAAACCGGATTCGGCGCCGGGGTCGACCATGCCCTCTTCCGTCCCCTTGGGGGCTGAGGCAATGGCGTCCTCCAGGGCGTCCGCCCGGGCCGGGCCGGCGCCCGCCACCGGCAGGATGACCAGCGCCGCCAGAAGGGCCAGCAAACAGACTGAAATTGCTCTTGTGTGCATAAACTCCTCCAAAATAGTAAAATAAAGAAACAGTAAAAATTTGTGCCTTTTTTCAGGTTACGAATAACCCTGCGGCGCTCTTGCCGATATATAAAGTTGTCATCACCACCACCATAACGGAATGCCGGGTTAGAGCGGAAAAAAGCAAGGCGTATGCCATGATGATTTTTATGTTGTCATATCCCCGGGTAATTGGTTTTATCATATTGATTTGTATTGTTTATTTGATATTTGGCGTGTCTGCGGCAGCGGCCGCCCATGGATTCCGGAACCCGCCAAAATGGTTTCAGGTGCATAAAAAATATTGCATATATACGCGTTGTGCAAAAAAATGCTTTTATTATAAAATGTTGTGGAGGTGCATGAAAAAAGATAATGCGCAATATTTTTATTTCACAGGGGAACGATTCCTCTTTTCTGTGGCTTTGCCGGGGATTGAACCGACTTCTATTGTTCTGGTTAACGGTTTGATATTCTTATTGTTTAAAATCATTGGGACGCGAGTTTTTAAAAAAGGGGTCTGTTTTTCTGGTATGGATATTGCTTTGTGTCACCCAGGGGCGGTGGTGGTTTTTGCCATTCACCTGGCATGTGCTTTGGCGGCCTGATATAATCGACAGCCACGCCGATTTTTCACACGGAGGAGATTCATGAGCCATTATTATCTGTTTCAAGATACGCGCAAGTGTATTGGTTGCCGATCTTGTGAAGTGCAGTGCAAAACCAACAAGAATTTGCCGGTGGGACCGCGTCTGTGCCAGGTTATCGAGGTCGGCCCCAAAGAGATCGGCGGATTGCCGCGGGCGGCCTATATTTTTATGCCTTGTTTTCACTGTGAAGATCCCTGGTGCGTGGCTGCCTGCCCCACCGGCGCCATGCAGAAACGGGCCAAAGACGGCATCGTTTTTGTGGAGCACAGCCTTTGCGTGGGGTGCAAGACCTGTATTTCAGCCTGCCCCTGGGGCGCCCCCCAGTGGAATCCGGAAATCGGAAAGGTGGTTAAATGCGATTACTGCATGGATCGCATCGATGAGGGGTTGAAGCCGGCCTGTGTCTCGGCCTGCACCACCCACTGTCTGGACTTTGGCCAGGTGGAAACCATGACCCAGATTCGCCGGCAGCGGCACGCCAATGTGACGGCTTCTTTTGAACATACCAGCTTCTAAGAATCCGGTTTCAGGTTTGTCGTTTCCGGTTCAAAGTTCCACCATGCCTCCATGGGGAGGTTTTCCGGTGACTATCGGCCGAGTTGAAAAAAATCATTATGCCGCCTGGGAAAGATAATGATATGTCTGAGTTCAATTGCCCGGTCAATGCCGCCTTATCCAAGGTAAACCAAACCCTGCAGGAGCAGTTGCTGTCCCATCCCAAAAGCAGGCGTGTGGTTGAAGAGCTTCAGACCCTGGTTGCGGATATCGCCATGGGACGCGCCGGGGATCAACATCTGCCTTCCGTTGATGAGCGAATCAAGACCCTGCGCCATGTGACATCGGACGCGGCCGGCCTGCAACTGGCCCGTTGGCTGGAATCCCACTTGGCTTCCCATGGGGAGGTGTTTGAAAGCCACATCCGGACCCATAATTGCGCGGCCGGCGATTGCGACTATTTGACCCCGGCGCCTTGCCAGATGGCGTGTCCGGCCGGTATTGATGTCCCCACCTATGTCTCTCTGATCGCCATGGGCAAGGATGCCGAAGCCGTTGAGATTATCCGGCGCGACAACCCCTTCCCCTGGATTTGCGGCCTGGTCTGCACCCGGCCCTGCGAGTTCATGTGCGTTCGCGGCCGTATCGACACGCCGGTCTCCATCAAATTTCTAAAGGCCTTTGCCGCGGAGCGGGCCTTATCCTGGGGGCAGTATCAAAATCCTGCCCAGGCTCCGGCCAATCATCGCAAAGTGTGCGTGGTGGGCGCCGGTCCCGGCGGCATGAGCGCCGCCTATTACCTGGCCTTGAAGGGGTACGGCGTGAGGGTGATTGAAGCGCTGCCGGCGGCCGGCGGCATGACCATGGTGGGAATTCCCCGCTACCGTTTGCCGCGCGAAGTCATTGATCGTGAAACAGCCATGATCGAGGCCCTGGGGGTTGAGTTTCAATTCAATACCCGCTTTGGCAAGGATGTAACGTTTGAGCAGTTGCAGCAGGAGGGGTTTGAAGCCTTTTTTCTGGCCATCGGCGCCCATGCCGCCTATCGTTTGAACATCCCCGGAGAGCGAGAGCACAGCGGCGTTCATGACGCCATCGATTTTTTGCAGCGGGTGGCTTTGGGTGAACGCCGGATGCCCGGCCGGCGGATCGTGATCATCGGCGGCGGCAATGTGGCCATCGATGCGGCCCGCACCTGCCTGCGGCTGGGGTGTGAAGAGGTCACTCTGGCCTACCGGCGCACGCGCCATGAAATGCCCGCTGATGCGGAAGAGGTCGAGCAGGCTGAAGAAGAAGGGGTGCGCTTTGCCATGCTCACCATTCCCATGGCCGTTCAAGGCAGTGGCGGGGGCATAACGGGCATGCAATGCCTGAAAGCCAAGCTGGTGAGCATCCCCGGGTCCGACCGAAAATCACCCAAACCCATTGCGGGCAGCGAGTTTGTCATGCCGGCGGATGCTTTGATTTGCGCCATCGGTCAACGGGTGGACAGCCAATGGCTGGTCCAGCTCAAAGACCTGGATTGGAGCCGGCGCGATACCATCCGGGTCAACAGCGCCACCATGGCGACCAATATTCCGGGTATTTTCGCCGCCGGTGATGCGGTCACCGGTCCGGCCACGGTCATTGAGGCCATCGGCGGGGGCAAGCGGGCCGCCTCGGGTATCGATCGCTTTCTGCGGGGCATCCCCCAGCCCAATCTGCCGCCGGTGCCGGTGCGCCGTCAGCGCGCGGCCTGGTCCGAAGTGCCGGCCAATACCAAGATGGTCCTGAAAAGAGCGGTGATGCCCCTGCTTAATATGGATAGACGGCGGACCACGTTTCAGCAGGTGGAACTGGGCTATACGGAAAACATGGTGCGGGAGGAGGCCCGACGGTGTCTGCGGTGTGACATCTGTCGGCGTTGCGGGCTGTGCGTGCGGATTTGCCGGGACAAAATGGGGGTGGATGCCCTGCAAATGGGTTACCTGGTGTTTGACCATCCCGGACCGACGGATTTGCGGCGGACCCAGGCGCTTTGCATCTCCTGCGGGGCATGTGCCACCAATTGCCCCACCGGCGCCATGCAGCTTCAGGACCGCGGCAATGAACGGGTGCTTTCCCTGTGCGGCACGATTCTAAGCCGCCAGCCCCTGGTGCGCTGTATCTCCTGCGACGCGGTTATCGGAACGGCGCGCTATCTGGCGTACATTCGCTCCCGGCTGCATAAGTCCACCCCCCAAATATCGCCGCGGCAATATTGCGATGAATGCGCCCGCAAGGCCGGCGTCCGAAACAATAAAAGCGCCTTTCCAATTTAAGGAGGCTGGTATGGTATTTCACAAAGGTCAGAAAGTCGAGGTTTATAGACCCAGCAAGGATGAGAGCTGGGAAACATTCATGGAGACCCTCATCGGCCGGCACGGCATTATTACCGATCCGGATACCCTGATCAACGACCCCGATGCCCTGGTGGAGGTCAGCCTGGAAGACAAAGGCACTTTCCGTCTGCCCCAGGATTGTTTGCGGCCTTTGGAAGGGTAAACCGGCGGCCACATGCAATTGCATAAGATTCTCAACCAATCCAACCCTTGCTTTGTTTCCCTGCCGGCGGATGCGGCTCTGGAGCAGGCCGTGACCGCCATGGCCCGCCACGGCAAGACGGCGGTGGTCGCCATGGAGAGCGGGCAGGTCAAAGGCATTTTGACCCGCACGGATGTCGTGGGGTTATTGGCGCAAGATAGCCGCGCGCCGGTTGGGGAAAAGACCGTTTCCCAGTTGATGAGCCGGAACCTTGTCGTGGCCGATCCCCAAACGTCATTGGCGCATGCGTTGGAGCGTATGGCCCGATATCAGATCGAGCATATTCCGGTGGTTGAAGCGGGGCGGTTGCTGACGGTGGTTCACGAAAGAGAGTTGCTGCATAAGCGGGTCGATGGACTTCAAACGGATATCGGTGTGATGCAGACGTATATCGAGAACCTGCACAACGCCTCTCAGGATTGAATAACATGGCAGTTAGGATTCAAATCGATGATCAGCACCTGGCAGCGGCCGATGGCGACACGGTTCTGGAAACGGCCCGCAAGAACGGCATCCACATTCCAACCCTGTGTTATCATCCGGCCCTCAAACCGTCCGGAAGCTGCAAACTGTGCGCCGTCCAAGTCGAAAATATGGGCGGGCGCACCCTCACCATGCTCAGTTGCGTTTTGAAAGTCAAAACGGGCATGGTGATTCGAACCCAGGGCGAAGCGGTCCGACAGGCCCGCGCCAAGGCGTTTAAAAAGCTGATTCAAATGGCGCCCCAGTCCCAAAGGCTGCACGAGTTGGCGCAGCGGGAGAATATCGCCGTGCCGCCGGCCCCTGACGGTTGTATCCGCTGCCGGTTGTGCATCCGGGTCTGCAAAGAGATCGTGGGACAAGAGGCCCTGCGGATGGAGACCCGGGAAGGCCGCCCGCGGGTCGCGCCGGTGGCCGACCGCTGTATCGGCTGCGGCACCTGCGCCAACCTGTGCCCCACCCAGGTCATTAAAGTGATCGATCAGGACCGGCGGCGCACCGTGAAGATCAATGATGTGGTGATCGGCGTGCAGCCTCTGGAGCGCTGTGAAGGCTGCGGCAAATACTATGCGACCGAGAAGCAGGTTCACCTGGTGGAGCAGCGCACCGGGCCCCATCCCCATGTGAAACTGCGCCACCATTACTGCCCGGCATGCGCCAAGCTCTTTTCGGACCGGCTGCAAATCGTTGATAAACATCCCCACAAGCAGCGTTTCAATAAAGGGTGAGGGCATAAGGCGCAAATTTTTTGAAGCCGCTTATAATCGCGACACGTAAAGAAGAATTCCCAATACAGGAGATAGACCATGTCCAAAAGTTCTGCTTACAGCGTTTGTGGTATGTGCACGGTACGTTGCCCCATTAAGGTTAACAGCCAAAGCGGTCAGGTGACCTTTATTGAAGGCAATCCCCATGTGCCGGCCATGAAGGGCGCCGTCTGCCCGCGGGGGGCGGCTGGAAAGGCCCTGATCAATGACAATGAGCGCCCCCAAACCCCCTTGATCCGGGAAGGTGCGCGCGGTGAAGGCAAATGGCGCAAGGTCTCCTGGGATGAAGCTTTTGACCATGTGGCCGGCAAATTGGCGCAGATTAAGGAGAAACACGGGGCCAGGGCCATCGCCCTGTCTGATCGCGGCGGTCCCTTCAGAGATATCCACCGGGCGTTTTTACGCGGACTGGGCACACCCAACTACGTCAACCACGATTCCTCGTGCGCCCGTAACGTCCAGCACGCCGCACTTTCCCTGACCGGTATGGGGCGCAAAGCCGTGGCCTATGATTTTAAAAACGCCCGCCATGTGGTGTTGCAGTTGCGCAATATCTTTGAAGCCATCAATGTTCAGGAGGTCAACAACCTGATGGATGCCATGGAAAACGGCTGCAAATTGACGGTCATCGACATCCGCGCCAATATCTCCGCAGGCAAAGCCAGCCGTTTTATGCAGATTCGCCCGGGTACCGATTACGCCTTCAACCTGGCGGTGATTCACGAACTGCTCAAAAAACGGCTCTATGATGAGCGGTTTGCCAACCGGTATATTGAGGGCATCAAGCAACTGGAGCAGTTTGTGGAACCCTATACCCCGGCGTGGGCTGAAAAAGAGACCGGCATTGAAGCGGCCCAGTTGCGCGCATTCGTCAAGGAACTTGTGGCCGCCAGACCGGCCGTTATCTGGCATCCGGGCTGGATGGCCGCCCGTTACCGGGACTCTTTTTACGTCTGCCGCACAATCTATATCATCAATGCCCTGATGGGGTCCTACGGCGCCAAGGGCGGTCTGCCCTTTGTGCGCAAACCCGGCGATGTGGGCCGCAAGGGTCTCAAGGCCTTTATGGACCTGTACCCCAAACCCAAAGAAAAACGGGCCGACGGCGT
>JBFFHG010000132.1:0-7336 GCA_041557055.1 Desulfosarcinaceae bacterium | reverse complement strand
GCCGGGAGGACCGGTGACAATGGCGGATTGGATGCCGCGCACCGATGGTTTGGGGGTTTTGATCTCCGGTCGGTAGATAACATTTGACGGGATGGCGATAAACTGGTTGCTGTATGTGAAACCCTCCCCCCCTGACAGCTCTTCGACGACCCCGGACTGGGAGCCGAAATGGGATACGCAGGTGATCAGATACTCTTTTTCAAAGGCTGCCAGATCGTGCCGGATGAGTTTGAACGTGAAGCCCGGAAGCAGGCGGGGGCAACTGCTTTGCCCCTCGGCCGTATCCATATAGAGGCGGGTCTCTTCCAAACGGATTTTGGCCAGAGCGTCTCCGCGGGTATTTTCGAGAAAGTCGCCGGGATAATCGTATTGTTCCAGTTTTTCAAATGTGTTGGCCTCTTCCTGGCCAATGGGTTTCAGTGAAGGCTTCAGAAAATTATAGTCCTTGTGGGTGTATTTCCCGGGAGTGATCTGTCTGGAAAGGGTGATCTGCTGCACGGTCTCTTTTTCAGCAGCCATGCCTGAAGGGGGGGTGAATCCGATTTCAACCTGCTGTTCATCATTTTTTTCACCCGCGATGGGTTCGTAGTTCACCATGCTGTCGCCGAAAACCAGAATATGCTCCTTCTCCCGATGTTCGAAATAATAGAAGATGCCTTCCTCTTCCAGCAGCCGCGAAATAAAATGAAGATCGGTTTCACGGTACTGAACACAGTAATCTCTTTTGGGATAGGTTTCCTTCAGGCGAAAATCGTACCGGTCGGATTTGATCCCGCCGTCTTCAAGTATCTGAGAGACGATCGCCTTGACATCCATCTCCTGAAAGATTCGGCAGTCCTGCTCCAGGGAGAGCAGCCACATATTGGGGACCAGGGTGGCTTTATACAATAGAAATCGTCCGATGGCGCCGGTCAGCCAGAATTTGTTGACAATACCGTGGAGGTAACGTTCCGACTCTAAACCGATAATGGTCAGCAGCGCCTCGTGTTGGACGACATCCTCGAATTTGATTTCATCTTCGGTCGCCAGGGTCAGGTCGACCTCAAAGGGCGCCGAAAGCTCTTCGCGTGCGGAAAAGTCAACCACCTTGAGATTTTTCCGGTCAACTTCAAATAAAAATCTATCCTGGTCTGCCGATCGTGAACCGTTCATGCTCTCCTCCAGATGTGGTGCCGCTGACCGATTGAATTTTATGCGACCAACCAAACAGAAAATGGTTGAAATTTCCTTTTCATTCAGTATCCTATAACAATCACTGCGTCGATCTGTCAATAATGGCAAGCTTGGGTAACCCTATTTGGCTTTTTCAAATGGCATTAGGGATTCATATCTGCCTGTAAAACAAGTCAGGGGTAAATTTTCCAAATGCGGCTCGCTGAGCCGGGCTATTGCGAAAAAGGGTTGAATTGGGATACAGTTGCCGCCATGAACGAGACTTCAGCCATCCCCAGGCTCACTTTGACCCTTGAAAAGGGATCTTCCCCGGACAGGACGTTTGTTTTTGAAGATCGATTCCTGATAGGCCGCCATGCGGATTGCCAGGCACGGCTCGAAGACAATGTGGTCAGTCGCCGGCACGCCGAGGTGTATTGGGAAAACGGGCAGTGGTGGATCATCGATCTTAAAAGCGCCAACGGGGTTTTTGTGAACGGCCTGCGGGTTGAAAGAGCCGCGCTTTCGGCAAACGGCCGTTTTCAGTTGGGTGCTGAAGGCCCCGTTTTATGCTATGCCGTTGAAACACCTGCGCCGGACGTCGCTTTGATTGACGCGGACACGAATCTCGACAAAGGGGATTCAGAGAAAACCGCCTCGCTGAATCATTACAAATCACACTACTTCGGCAAAGCAGAGGGTGAGAAGATCGGCGAGCATACCATGATGGTTCGCCGGGCCTTTGCCGAGGTCCAGAAAAAACAGCGGGTGACCTATATGGCCATTATCGGGTTTGTGGTGGTGCTGCTGGTCATCACAGGCGCTGTGGCCCTGCACAAACACCGCCAGGTGGTCAAGCAGCGCAAGCTGGCAGCCGAGGTTTTTTACACCCTGCGGGCATTGGAGATCGATCTGATCAAGTTGCGGGTGGAGGCTGAGCAACGCCGTTCCCTGGAGACCAAAATTCAGATCGATACGGTTCAAACCCAGAAAGACAAACTGGAGCAAAGCTACGGGCGTTATGTTGAGAGTCTGGAGGTTTACAGCAAGGGGCTCAACGAAAAAGAAAAAATCATTTTGCGAATGGCCCACCGCTTCGGCGAGTGCGAGATCAACATGCCTGATGGGTTTGTTGACGAGGTGATGGGGTTTATTGAAAAATGGCAATCCAGCCGGCGATTTTTGAATGTAATTCAAAAGGCTAAAAGGCGGGGATATATTCCCGGGATCGTGCGTGCCCTGGCTGAGCAGGAGCTGCCGCCCCAATTTTTATATCTGGCCGTACAGGAAAGCAATCTGAATCACCGGGCCGTGGGACCGCCCACCCGTTTCGGAATTGCCAAGGGAATGTGGCAGTTTATTCCCTCAACAGCGCAAAAATATGGCTTGCGAAACGGTCCCTTAAAAGATGAGGCGGTGGTGGATTTGCTGGATGAACGCCACGATATCGCAAGGTCAACCAATGCGGCCGCCCGATATCTCAGAGATATTTACACCACCGACGCCCAGGCTTCCGGCCTGCTGGTAATGGCCTCTTACAATTGGGGGGAACATCGGGTCATTAAACTGATTCAAGCCATGCCGGCCAACCCCCGGGAACGGAATTTCTGGCAACTCATATCCAAATACCGGGACAAGATTCCAGATGAAACCTATGACTATGTCTTCTATATTTTCGCCGCCGCCGTGATAGGTGAAAATCCCCGCATGTTCGGTTTTGATCTGGACAATCCCCTGGCGCTGACCAACAGCCCGGGTTGATGACTGCAAGTTGTTTCAAGCCTAAGGGGCTTTCACAAAACGTTCAGTCGCGGCAAAAGATTTGGTGCTTTGAGGATTGGCCCTCAAAATCCTACCAGTTCATTTCCAACTGGATCTTTTGTTTGGAAGGCAAAATGACGGCCGAGGGGGTGACGGTGATGCGCACCGGTATACGGCCTGCATCATCGGGCTGACCGGCCGTGATGGCGGCCGACGCAAAGGCGGGGGGACGGCTCTGCTCACTGAGTACCTGAAAAGCCAGCCCAAGCTGCATCTCCAGCGCCGATGGTTCGGTTTCAGCCGGAAGGTTGTCTTTACACCACAGCACAAAGCGGGTTACCCGTGCGGTCAACAGTTGATAGGCCAGCGAACTCCCTGAAATGCAGACGGCCCGGGTTACAAAGGCGGTATCGCGTTCCGAGGCCAGGGGGGTTAATCCGGAGCGGATCAACTGATCCCGTCGGTCGCGGTCCAAACGGGCTTCAACTACCATGGGGGGTGGGTTCTTGGTGCCATGCAACGCCAGATCTTGTATATTGATCTGTTTGCTCCGGGTAAGGTGGGTGGGCCATCCGGTATGGCGGACGCTTTGGGCGATGAGGGTGGCCACGGCCCACACCGGGGATGTCCAGGGCAGGGATGCTTCGTTGAAAACAACACTGCGCGGCCTGTTTTCCAAACCATAGGGGTAACGGATTAGAAAACGGTTGCATGCCAGGCTGATCCAGTTGCCCTCTGCCGACCGGCGAAGTTTTTGATATTTGGCGTAAGAAGTTTGGGCTGTATGGTTGGGTAAAAAGGGCAGGGCGGATAGCGCTTCCCACTCACCGATTTGAAAAAAGGCCGCCGGTATCCAGGCAATTACAGGTACCATCAAGGTGGCCGCCCATTGAGCCGTTTTGGCCAGGCGTTCCATGGCCAGGGCGGTGTTGTCAAAAGGGATGTCCAGCAGAACGGCGCTGGGCAGCTGGTCCATAATCAGAGGGGCAATGGCGTCCAGGGTGGTCTCCAAGGTGTCCGTATGGATGGGAACGATCTCCACCTGAACGTTTGTTTGGCCGCCCCCCTGTTGCAACAGCAGTCGCAACCCTCTCCAGGCGGCTTCCATTTTTCCGAAAGCGG
Source organism: Desulfosarcinaceae bacterium (assembly GCA_041557055.1). GTDB lineage: Bacteria > Desulfobacterota > Desulfobacteria > Desulfobacterales > Desulfosarcinaceae > JARRKU01. Next base: position 3,301 of record JBFFHG010000132.1, on the reverse strand, counting down.
GCAACTGAAAGATGGCGTTGAATATATTTTCCAACAGGGTGTCGATTTGCCGGGTTTCCTCTTTGGGCGCCGGTTTTTGACCTTGATCCCCACCGGGCAGGGCCACCATATCCAAGAGGTTGTCCAGGGAACTTGAGCTCTTGGATTTGTTTGGCTGGGGGGCACGGTCTTTGAGATCAATTGGTGGCAGGTCCGGCCATTTCTGATGAAGCTGCTCGAGGATCTGGCCGGCACGCTCACCCTTTTTGCGCGCCTGGAGAATGAATTCTTTTGCCGCCATTAGCCGGGCTATGTGCGGGATTGTTTTAGCCATGCCGTCGGGATGGAGGGATTTAAAAGTATCATAACGCAGTTCCAAGCCCCTTGCCGGACAAATCCCGCTCTCCAGGTTGAGATATCCGGTGATATTCACAGCCTGCATGGCATCATCAAGTGTGTGTCGATCGACACACACCGGGGCTTGAAACCATGGCAGCGAGGAATCCATGGTAAAGGGGGCCAACGCCAGGATTTTAAAAGGTGAGTTGGGCAACTGCATGGGGATCCTTGCATTTGGGGTTGTTTAAGAGAAAAACTTCTTGAACAGCGTGCCAGCCTTTTGACCGATGGATTCCGAATCCTGCTTGGATTGCGGCTTGGTATCTGGATTGTCGGTTTTGGGCGTGGGGGGTTCCGGTAACGGATCTTCAACTTCAGCCAGGCGACCGCCGCCCAGAAAGCGAAATCTGGGTCCCTGGGGACTTAATGCGATCCGGGCGTCGGGCTGCAGGGGGGCTTGGCCGGCAATGGCCATGCCGTTGATGGAAACCGCACTCATACCGGTGAGGTCTTTGATCCAGTATTGATCCTGGGCAAAAAATATTTGGGCGTGCTGATCGTTGAGACCCGGATGGTTGATCATAAAATCACAATTCGTTCCCCGGCCCAGTGTAATGGGCAGGGTTTGAAACGATTTGAGGGCCGCACCGTATTGAATGGCAAAGGGTACCTTCACGCTCGGAATTGTTGGCGGCGGCGTTGGATGAGGGGCGGCCGGTGCCGGTTTGGGCGGCGGCGGTGTATATTGGGACGGCGCGGGTCTGGGCGGAATCGGTTCTGGGGATTGGGAGGGGGTTGGCGCCGGGGGCGTTTCAGGTTCGTGAGATGTCTCGGGTGCAGCCGGCTGCCGGGGAACAGGTTGATCGCTGACTTGGGTGAGGAAGCTGAGCTTGGGGCCCCCTTCGGAAAAAGCAATCACATCACCGTCTTTCAGATAGGCTTCCACAACAGCTTTGCCGTTGACGAAAGTGCCGTTGGTGCTTTTATCGATAATTTTGAAGCGGTTGCCCTCCCGCACAATGCGGGCGTGTTTGCGTGAAATGGTGACCACATCTTTGGAAAATTGCACCTGACAATCAGGATGACGGCCGATAACGATTTCGGCATCGAAAAGTTCCTGAATCTCGCCCTTTAACGGGCCCTCGATGTGCACCAATTGAACCATAATATTGGGGATGGCGTTCATCTCTTGCTAAGCCTTTTTTATCTTGAGCATAAAGTTCAAAGGTGAGCCCATAGACCTGGGGCGCATGCCATGGCTTTAGGCGTCATTGCCCACTTCAGGTATTTCAGGCCCTGCTATTGCTGCCGGCTTTTCTTGATCTGTTCCAGCTTCTCCATCAAGGCCCGGGCTTTTTTCAATTTCCGGTCCACGTCCTTGTAATTGGGGTCCAGCCCATGCACCATTTCCCACTCATTGATGGCCTCTTCCAACTGCTGTTTGCCATAGTGGGTAACGCCTTTGCTGTAATGGCTCTCCTTATGGCTTTCCAGGCTTTGGTTGATATAGCTGGAGCATTTGTCACACTGGCTATCATATTCCAGGGCCGATTCAAATCCCTTTTTGGCAGTTAAATAATCGGCCTTGTTGTAATCGACCAAGGCCCTCTGAAAATAGGCCTTGCCCAGATAGGCGCGGGTATCGGCATCGGCCGGCTGGATCTGCAGGTACTGCCGGAATGCTGCAATGGCCTGACCGAATTCGTTGCGGTTATAATGCTCAATCCCTTTTTCACGGTACGACAGCAACGGCCCGGTTTTGCTTTTTTCAATGTAGGCGTTGCATTCCTTACAGTTGGGATTGAACTGGAGGGCGCTCTCAAAGGCCTCTTTGGCCGAGTCGTACTCCTTTTGATTGAGAAGTGATTTGCCGGATTCAAAATAGGCTTTGGCCAGGTAGGCGCGGGTCTGTTCGTCCTGAGGCAAGGCTTCCACGGATTTGTTGAGTTCGAAAATGGCGTCTTCATACCGGCCCTCGTTGTAAAGCTCTATGCCCGCATCGCGGTATGCCAGGATTTGCTCGTCATTGCTTGTATCCGCTGGCGTGAGTTGATCGGTTGTCAGCGGCGCCGGTATTTGTGCAGTGACGGGTTCAGGCTCGGTGGCCGCCGTCGGGGCGTAAACCGATGTGTCGGTTTTCGCCTGCTGGATGCCGGCCTGAGGTTGATGGAACGGCAGGCCGGTTACTTTGGGAACCTTTATTTTATCCCCTGCCTTGACCTGGGTGGCGTCATCCATTTTGTTGAATCGGGCGATGAGGTGAAACTGCTTGTAATCGCCGTAGTAGATTTGAGCCAGTTTGGAAACGCTTTGCCCCGGTTGAACGGTATGCAGGATAAATCCGGCATCTTTCAAATTGTTCCCGGTTTCCGCCATTGACGGCAGGCTCCCCGCTATGTTGGGCACTTTTATGGTCTGGCCGGGCCTGACCATGGTGGCGTTTTTCATGCCGTTGTAGCGGGCGATGAGGTCGTATTTTTTATAGTCGCCATAATATTTCTTGGCGATGATGGAAAGACTTTCGCCCGGTTGAATTTCATGCAGGATATATTCGGGTGTTTTTTCGGGTTTCCTGGAGACCAGCATTTCGGATGCGCCATGATGGTCCGGCTGGTATTTGAGTGTGATGAGAAACTGTTTGCGCGCCAAGGCGTATTTGCCCTCGCGGTGATATTTCATTCCCAGCTTATAGCGCTCCTCCGCCATTTTGGAGAGCTGTTGGGTCAGGCGCTCCTGGTTCTGGGCGGCCGCTTTGTTTTGAGGATCGGCGGTCACGGCCAGTTTGTACTGTTCCAATGCCTCCGGAAGGTTGCCTTGCGTTTCCGATTGCCGGCCTTTTTCCAGATATTGGACGGCCAGTTGGGGGTCGGGTTTTGCCGTGCCGGAGGTTGTAATGCAGCCGCCGAGCACGAGACTCAGGAAAAGGATGCTGATCGGTGTTACAATGGTGAAGATGATTTTCGGGTGTTTCATGGGCTCACCT
>JBFFHG010000131.1:0-7408 GCA_041557055.1 Desulfosarcinaceae bacterium | reverse complement strand
TGCCTCATTTTTCTCAAGCCAAACACTTTGACGAAGTCGATAAATACAATTACTATCTTTTCAACTCCAACGGCTATCCTTTTTTACTAGATGACATTGAAAATGCCGCCGCAGATATTCGCGCTCTGCCCAAGCTTGAAGGCACAGTGCATGTCAATATGGCCCTGATCCTAAAATTCATGGCCAATTACTTTTTCAACCCCGAAAGTTTTCCAGTTATACCGGAATGCAATCAGCCGGTTCATGACGCCTTTCTTTTCAATCAGGGGCCGACCCGGGGGCTGGGGCAGGTTCGTTTTCACGATTACCGACTGGCCTATGACGCCGTAGATCTGCCCAACATCGCCATTTTCAAACGCCAAACCGAAGCGCTGACCCGGATGCTGTCGATCGCCCCCCTTGATAAGGAACAAACCATGGATATGGACTTTCTGTTCTGTCTGGGCGAGCTTTTCACCCTGGTGGCGTACGGTCAACTGCTGATCGAAAAGAGTCGAATGGATGGCGTTGAAAATGATCTGCTGGATCAGATGTTTGACTTCATGGTCCGCGATTTTTCAAAATATGCCTTGAACCTTTATTCCCAACCGCGCAGCAGCAGGCAGCAGATGGCGCTCTTCCTGGACATGATCGCAAAACCCGAGGAGAACCGATCCCGGTTTGAACGCATCTGGAAATATCATGTTTATGCCCTGAAAGACGCATATGAGATGACCCCTTAACAAGACCGCTTCTTGAAATATCAATTCAGCTTGATGGAGGCAATTATGTATCGCTACGACCAACCGGACAACCTATTGGCGCTGGCGCAAGAGAGCATCGAACGCAACGCCGACCGGCCGCTGTTCGGCACCCCCGACAGCAAAGGAAACTATTCGTGGATAACCTATGGCGAAATGGGGACCAGGATCGACGCCCTCCGGGCGGGGCTGGCCCAAATCGGGGTCACCACCGGAGATGCGGTCGGCGTAATTGCCAACAATCGCGTCGAATGGGCCATTGCGGCATTTGCCACCTTTGGACTGGGCGCGCGGTTTATTCCCATGTACGAAAAAGAGTTGGCCAAAAATTGGCAATATATTATTCAACACGCTGATATCAAAGTGCTTTTTGTATCCAATGAGGATATTTTTCTCAAGGTAGAAAGTTTTCGCAATCAAATCCCCAATCTGAAGCATATTTTCCTGATTGATGGTGACAACATCACCAACATCGCCACCCTGGAAAAAAGGGGAACGCAGCAACCGGTGCCGGCCAAACGCCCCCGGCCCGAAGATATCGCTGTGCTGATTTACACTTCGGGCACCACCGGCAACCCCAAAGGTGTTCTGCTTTCCCACGGCAACCTTACAAGCAATGTCGTAGACGGCGGCAGAAGGTTCCCGGAGATAACAGTGGACAGTTGCAGCCTTTCCATATTGCCCTGGGCCCACGCCTATGGGCAAACGGCCGAGCTTTACAACTTCATCCATCGGGGGGCCGCCATTGGTTTTATGCGCAGCTTGGATACCCTGGCCGAAGATATGGCCACTGTGGCGCCGACCCTGTTGATTGCCGTGCCGCGCGTTCTCAACAAGATTTACGACGGACTTTGGGCCAAAATCAACAGCACGGGAGGATTGGCAAAAAAATTATTGGCCATGGGACTGGCGAGCGCGGCTCAAAATCGGTTATTATCCGCTCAGGGCAAAAGCGCTTTGGCGCCCCGGTTGAAGTATAAACTGGCCGACAGTGTTGTCTTCAGCACCATTCGCCAGCGTTTCGGAGGCCGTCTAAAGGGGGCCTTGACGGCCAGCGCCATGATGAACATGGAGGTCGCTCAATTCTTCACGGATATCGGTCTACCGGTCTTCGATGCCTATGGTCTGACTGAAACATCTCCGGCTGTATCCATTAATAATCGTGAAGCCAACAAACCGGGCAGTGTGGGCCGCCCCATCGACAAGGTGCGGGTTGTCATCGATAAGTCACGTTGCAGGGAGAATCCGGATGAAGGAGAGATCGTGGTCTACGGTCCCAATGTGATGCAGGGATATCATAATGATCCCGAGGCCACTGGCAAAGTAATGACCGAAGACGGCGGGTTCCGGACAGGCGATGTGGGCTGGTTGGACACAGACGGCTTCCTGTATATTACCGGCCGGATCAAAGAGCAGTATAAATTGGAGAACGGCAAATATGTGTTTCCGGCATCCCTGGAAGAAGAGATCCAATTGTCCCCCTGGGTGGAAAATGCGCTGATTTACGGCGAAGGGCGCCGCCATAATGTTTGCCTTATCGTACCGGACGTTATCAAGCTGACGGCTTGGGCCAAGGAACAGGCAATGGCGGGTTCGCCCAAAGAATTGATCGCCAATCCGCGCATCAAATCGATGATCGGCGAATCCATCGTTTCCCATCTGAAAAGCAAATTCGGCGGCTACGAGATCCCTAAAAATTTTATTTTGGTGGATACTCCTTTCAGCGTGGAGAACGGCATGCTGACCCAAACACTGAAGCTCAAGCGCAGCAAAATCATCGAACGTTACAGGGATCAAATCGATGCGGCCTACAAGGCCGTTTAGCCCGTTGGCCGAATATTTTATAATTATGAGCCCATTTAAGCATCCACATCTATTTCGTCATGTCATGAATTTATGGCCGCCTTTTTTAGGCGCCGGTATACAAGTAAAATACATTTCAACGGATTGGCGCAAAATTATTACCCAGTTGCGGTTCTATGGTTTGAATCAGAATTATATGGGAACCCACTTCGGCGGCAGTCTCTTTGCCATGACCGATCCCTTCTATATGTTGATGTTGATCAAAAACCTCGGCGGGCATTTTAATGTTTGGGATAAAGCCGGATCCATTGAGTTTGTCAGACCCGCCAAATCCAAGGTGACAGCGACCTTCACTCTGGGTGAGAAGCGGATAGAAAAAATTTGGCGCAAAGCCGTTGACGGCAACAAACACTTTGAAACCTTCCTTATCAATGTGGTGGATAAGCAAGGAGAGATGATCGCCAAGGTCAATAAGACGATCTATATCAGATTAAAACAATAGCCCCGTTCTTCATTTTGGGTCACTTGCTGAACCGACGCCGTCCACCAGATCCTCGAATCGGTTCATAGCCACATTTTTGCGCGAGCTACGCGGGTCAAAAATCCGGCCGTTCATGGCAATGTACACGCCCGCGGGAAGTGTTTGAGCTGCAATGACAGCACATCCCAGATTGAATACGGCATCGCTTTCGTGAAAACGGGCCGGGTACATGGATCCGGTCAGGACGATTGTCTTGCCGCAAACACCGCACAGAACCTTGGCCGTTTCTATCATTGTATCCGTGCCATGGGTGATCACAACATGCCGCTCCCGGCAAGATTCAACCGCATTGCAAATCACGCGGCGGTCCGCATCTGTGATATCCAGGCTATCTCTGCGCAAAATAGGTTCGACCTGATACGCAATCACCACATTGGCTCTCTCCAGAACCCCTTTGGCCTGAGGGTCCCCGACTTCATATTGGCCTTTGCGGTCAAAATAAATTTTATCGATCGTTCCGCCGGTGGTGAATATTTTGAGTCCCAACATCGGTCTCCTTTACGCGCATTAAAATTGAAATATCATTTTAAAATCAGTTTCATTTAAAAGTTATGATGCTTTTGGAAATGTATACCTCTTGTTTTTATGCCTTTACCCTGACGTTGCAGTTTACAGATCGATCTGATAGACTTTTATTTTACTTAAAAGGGATGGATGGCTTATTTCCAACAGTTTGGCCGCCTGGGTACGATTACGCTTGGTGGCTTTAAGCGCTTTAATAATCATCTCTTTTTCCAAGAGCCTCTGAGCTTGTTTAAGGGAGAAGCCGTCATAAGTCTGTTCCAAAGAAGATGACGGCGATGAGGTCAAATTTGAAAGAGAGAAACTGCCTTCATCCAAAACATCGCTGTTTGACAAAACCATGGCCCTTTCAATGGCATTTTCCAGTTCACGCACGTTGCCGGGCCAGCGATGTCCGAGCAGTCTTGCCATCGCCCCGGGTGTCATACCTTTGACCATGAGCCCCAGGCTCTCATTGAGTTTCTTAATAAAATGTTGCGATAAAAGCGGAATATCCTCACAGCGTTCTCTCAATGGCGGGATTTGAACCCGCAAAACATTCAAACGATAAAAAAGATCCTCCCGGAATTCACTATCCGCAACCATTTGTTCCAAATTGCGCGATGTTGCGGCAATGACGCGCACATCGATCTTACGAGCTTGAGACGCCCCCACGGGCCGAATTTCGTTTTCCTGCAATACCCGCAACAACTTGACTTGCAATTGCAGCGGCAACTCACCGATTTCATCTAAAAAAACAGTTCCTTTATGTGCCTCTTCAAACAATCCCTTTTTATTTTTCTCGGCACCGGTAAAAGCCCCTTTTACATATCCGAACAACTCACTTTCAAGCAGGTTCACAGGAATACTGCCGCAATTTACGGCCACAAGGGAATATTTTTGCCTGGACCCGCCACTGTGAATCGCATGGGCGACCAGTTCCTTGCCAGTGCCGCTCTCACCGGTAATCAAAACAGTAATATCATATTGCGATGCTTTGGCGGCCACGTCAAAGACAGCTTGCATGGCCCTGCTTTTGGCTATTATATGACCAAACTGATGACGCTCTTCCATACGCCGAAGCTGCTCTCTGAGAACACGATTTTCCCGTTTGAGTTGTTCGCGCTCCTCAGCTTTGCAAATTGAAAGCAGCACCTCATCGTTTTTGAAAGGTTTGGATATAAAATCATAAGCACCCAATTGCATAGCCTGAACAGCCAAATCAATTGTGCCATAGGCCGACATCATGATGATGGTGGCGTTCTCCTTCCCGGAACCGGCGTGCTTCAAGAATTCTATGCCATCCATTTCGGGCATTTTTATGTCGCACAAAATAAAATCAAAGGCGGCATGTTCCAATTTTTCCAATCCCTGGCGACCATCAGTTGCGGTCTCCACCTCGTATCCGGCGCGCTGCAGCATTTTTTTCAACATATGCCGCATATTTTCTTCATCATCGATAATGAGAATGGACGAACTTGAAAGATGAGATTTTGATGCATCCATGCGGTGCCCTTCGGCTAAAAAATCATCGGTTGATCGGTTTCACGCTATTGATGCTCATTGGACGGCAAGGGCAAATCGATACTGAAAGTCGTTCCCTGGCCGATGCGGCTATCTGCGGAGATGACGCCCTGCATGCCGTCCACGATCATGTAACTGACAGCCAGACCGAGCCCGGTTCCTTTTCCCGGTTCCTTGGTTGTAAAAAAAGGGTCAAAAATATTCTGGAGCTGCGGAAGATCCATTCCCATTCCATTATCACAGAACTGTGTTCGAATAAGAGCTCGTTTTCGGCCAGCGGCAGCGGTTTCAATTTCGGTGCGAATAATAATCTCGCCGTTGTTTCTGTTCGGACTGCTGTGAATCGCATCGGCCGCGTTGAGCAGTATATTCAGAAAAACTTGGCGCAGTTGCTCATCATTACCCCAAACGCTATCATTGCCGGCCGCTAAGTCAAGAACCATACGAATATTGCTCATGATAGGCTGCATACGCATAACATCAACAATATCCTGAAGGCACGAATGCAAGGATAAAAGCCGGTTTATCGTCTCTTTAGGCCGCGCAAGATCCAACAACTGCCGAATAATCAAATTGATACGTTGAATTTCGTCTTCAGAGCGTTTTAAAAAATCGATCTTATCTTCATTTTCCAGGTCGTTTTGCTTGAGCATATCCAGATAGCCAAGCACAATACCGATTGGATTTCCGATTTCATGTGCGATACCGGCAGCCAGACGGCCCACTGACGCCATCTTTTCAGCTCGAAGGATCTCTTTTTGAGCATTTTTCAGATCCACATTGGCCCGCTCCAGCGATATGATCGTTTCCTGAAGTTTCTTTTTATCATTGGATATTTTCAAAAGCATGCGATTGAGAGCGGATGAAAGTCGATTTAATTCATTATCTTCCTGGCGAAAAGCGAAAAAGAAATCGCCATCTTCATGAAACTCGTCAGCTTGAAAAACAATCCGGTCTATTGGACGCAGATAGAGCCTGAATATTCGGTAGAGCCCCACAATCGTGAGAATGGCGGTGTTAATAATAATGTAGAAAAAAACAGGTTCGTGATACTTGCTTATTTTTTGATAGATTTTGCTCAGCGGTATGATAGCTGCGATGGTGCCCTTAAATTGACTGTCAATCAAAACAGGAACAACCAACGAGATGAATTGCGGCCGCCACCAAAAAAGATTCCATTCGAAATCATGTTCTTGAATTATGGTCTGCCCGGTACTTTGGGCGGTTTTGATTTGGCCCTCAAGAGATTCTATGGGATATCGATCGCTTTGCTGCCGATGCAATGGCAACATTTGGCGATCCGCAATTTGAAGGGTGGGAAAATCATCCGGGGATAAAATGGCTGCTATTGGCAGATGTTGATCGATTTTTTTTTTCCCGGAACGATTTTTAACATCAGCTAAAAACAAAGAACCGGCTTTTTCAATTCTGTTGCGGCTTCCGGTCACCTCGTTGCGGATCATAACGCTCTGCATCACGATGACGACCAGAATATCTGTGATGACGGCTGATAGCAGAAGTAATAATGCGACGTTCAAAGCTATTTTGGTCTTTAAACCCCTGGCAGCCAACGGACCCCTTTCTGAATATTTTTTCTTTATAGGCTATAAATCATTGGAACAATAGCACATACGCTTTTTTAAAGCAAATATGAGACAAAAAAACCCGGAACCGCGTAGCGATTCCGGGTTAAAGATTTTTCGGCGGCGACCTACTCTCCCACACAGCTTCCCGTGCAGTACCATCGGCGCAGAAGGGCTTAACTTCCGTGTTCGGGATGGGAACGGGTGTCTCCCCTTCGCCATTGCCACCGAAAACTTAATTTCCGATATACGATTATAGCTTTAATCTGGATTTGGATTACAGACATCTTCTAACGGACTTATGTCGATTGTTTTGTGGCCAAGCCGCACGACCTATTAGTACCGGTAAGCTGAACACATTACTGTGCTTACACACCCGGCCTATCAACCTTGTAGTCTTCAAGGGGTCTTCAGGCAACATACGTTGCGGGATATCTAATCTTGAGGTTGGCTTCCCGCTTAGATGCTTTCAGCGGTTATCCTTTCCGAACTTAGCTACCCAGCCATGCCGCTGGCGCGACAACTGGAGCACCATTGGTTCGTCCATCCCGGTCCTCTCGTACTAGGGACAGATCCTCTCAAATATCCTACGCCCACGACAGATAGGGACCAAACTGTCTCACGACGTTTTAAACCCAGCTCACGTACCACTTTAATTGGCGAACAGCCAAACCCTTGGGACCTGCTCCAGCCCCAGGATGTGATGAGCCGACATC
>JBFFHG010000130.1:0-7415 GCA_041557055.1 Desulfosarcinaceae bacterium | reverse complement strand
GGAGCGCTTTTATACTTTATTGCCGCGAAAAGAAACGCGAATAAAAAATTTTGGTTGATCATGGGTGTTTTGTTTGGCCCCTTTGCATTGCCCTTTGTATTCCTGGCAAAAACCAACGCCGACAAATCATGATCCGCAACGCTTTCCCGGAACTGCCCCCTGATGTTGCAAACGTCTGAGGTGCTCAGCGTCAACCCTGTCGTTGCATAAAAAAACGGCCCGGTTTCGCCCGGGCCGCCAATGATTTTATATCAAAAAAGGTATGTTAGAGAGTCCCGCGGAGGACCCCGTTCTCCAGTTTATAGGTATGCTGACCGAATTCAGCAGCGAAATCCTGTTCGTGAGTCGAAAATACCACCACCCGGCCCGTTTGCACATATTCCCTGATCACCGTCTTGATATATGCAATCGCTTCCCTGTCAAAAGCATTGGTTGGTTCGTCCAGGATCAGATAGGCCGGGTGATTGAGCAGACAGCAGATGAGGGTTATTTTACGCCGCTGGCCATTGGACAGAACGTCCATGCGTTGATCCAGGCAGTCGGTCATATTCAACTGCCGCGCCATGTCCATGTAAACACCGGTCGGCATTTTTTTTACCGAAGCGACAAAATCGAGAAACTCCCTGGCGGTCAGGAAGTCGTACAACTCCGGCCGTTCCGGCAGGTATCCTATTTGTGATCTGCTTTTGCGCTTATTGCCCGCATACATGTCGGCATCACCAACAGTCACATGGCCCGTAACAGGCCTTAACCCCCCTGCCAAGGATTTCAGCAACGTGCTTTTTCCAACGCCGTTCTTGCCCGTGATGCAATAGGCGCCTTGCGCACATGTCAGCGATAGATCCTTGAAAACAACCCTTCGGCCAATGACAACCGTTATGGATTCAGCGATAAGCAACAGATCTGTCCTCAATGATGTGCCGCGTCAAACCGGAATTTCGAAATCCCAGAAACAATATCGGTATTTGGGTCAGCAGCGCCAGACCAACAAACATAACCAAGGAGCGGGCGAACGTGACAGTCGCAAGAATGCCGATGGAAAGCTGGATGAAGACAAAACGCTTTCGATCTGATATACCTAAAAACCAAAAAAAAGAGGCGCTTGCCGAAAGCAGGGCGATTATCAACACGATACCGCAGGATTGAATGATCATCGCGCTCGGTTTCATCTGAAACAACCAGGTCCCCGCGCACATGTAAATGAGAACCAAAGGCACGCATATCATGAACAGCGCAAAATAATCCGCAAACCAGATTTCATTGTGTTCAAGCGGCAGGATGCTTTGAATCCATGGAGCGGATTTGCGGTATTCTCTATTCGCTGTGACCATGGTGCTTATCAACAGAAACGATACCATGGCGCCGATCACAACAAACACATGATAAAACCGGTCCGACATGCCATCGTTGTTCATCACGGAAACAATGGTGTATAGCAGACAAAGGCCGCACAATAAAAGGCGAAACAGGAATTCATTTTTTCGCATGCGCCACAAAGCAATGTAGTCGATGACCGTAAGACCTATTATTCCGCGAATATTCAGTATCCATCCGGCCCGCAACAACGGCATCGGGCGCAAACCGCCATGGCTGTAACGACATAACGAATACCAGGCGAACAAAAACTCAACACATACATAAAGCACACACCCGGCCATGAAAAATGGTTGCAACGGGTGGTTGCCTGGGTGATGCATGAGTGCAAAAAGATACCCCAAACATCCGCTAAACAGGAAAAATCCGGCCGCACTCACCAGGGCCTGCCATAATGCCTGTGTGCGGGCCCAGGCGTAATGCACCTGCCCGAGGGCCATTGCCAGACCCCCTGCGAAAAACAGAGCGCCAAAAATGTACCAGGGAAATCTGAAAAGGAAATACGCAATGACAAGAGCAAACAGATATGCGCCAAGGAAGAACAAATTCAAAACGGAAAGACTTATCACATGGGCCGCAAGCAAAGCCTGCGGTGCAATGGGCAACTGCTTCAAGTAGCTGAGCTGGGGCGATACGACGACTGCGCTGTTGAACATTGAGCTGAAAAAAAGATATGCCGTAACGATTGACGCAATGGTAACTGCCTGGGGCGCGGGGGCAAGGGTTAGAATCGCTTTCACCGTAGCCACGGGATTCAGGGTGGTGGAAATTATGCCCAAAAACAGAACCACCATCATTTTGTATCCAAGGGTAAGCCTGGAAATTTCGTGTACCGCGGTTCGGATCTGGAATCGGCACAATATGTCAAGAAGTTGTAATTGCTTCATTTACATTTTTTTGTTGCTTCACACATTCATACGACTATAGCGATATAAAAAGGAATTGTCAATAAAGACGGATCTCTATCGCCAATTCTCGCCGGCCCTGGACAGGAACGGCTTTTATCAGGCCGTTGTGTTTGCGCGGCCTCCATGGCGGCCGCCCTATAAATTGCTTTTCAAGAAAATAAGGCGCTGAACCGCATAGCTTATATAATTTTGAAGAACATGAGAAATTTTGGTCATATGCAATGATTTTGTATATTGCTTCAGCATGTAGACCAGGATTTGTCTGAACATCGGGTTAAAGTATTTGGTTTTTGACGCTAAAATGCGTTCATAATACTTTATTGCATCGTCATTTTCATTGTTGAACTGGCAAAACAGCCCTCTTATGGAATTTTCAAACATGGTTGACACATCTTGACATCTTTCGTTGGAATTGAGAAAGGGCAAATCCGCCATAAGCACCAATTTGAGACAACCCTCGTTTTTTTGTTCCAGGTAGTCGGCCATGGTCATGGGGTCGAAAGGTTTGCAGTAGACGCAAGGCGTGACAAAACCGTCTGCCCCATGGCCGTAAAGATGTTGGTCGTCGGGCGAAATTGTTCGCGCCAGAGGCGTGTTCGGATAGAGCCGAAGCCCGGGAGAAGTAAATATAATATTTTCCCCGGCATTTGGCAGCGTTTTCAGAAAGTCGAGACACTCGCAGATGCTCTGCTCTGTTTCCTCGGGGTGCCCGAACAAAAGGCTGGATGTAAACCTCAGTTTGTTTTCACTCAGTTTCCTGAATGTTTGCACGATATGTTTCCGTCGATAGTTTTTCCCGATATTTTCTAAAATATCATCTTTGGCATGATCCATGGTCAATGCAACGGTAAAGTTAAGTTTTTGAAGATATTTCAGAAGTTTGTCACTAAATGGAACCATATTGAAGTAGGCGGTGAACGATAAATTATGATGCAGCTTTTCAGCAATGATGCGCCTGAAGAGCTCGCAAAGATAATCTTCCCGAATCAAGTTCAATTCACTATCGGCGAACATGACATTCTTTATTGCCGGGTGATGGTTTCGGGCACTTCTGAGCTCACTGATGACGTTTTCAACCGGACGAAGGCTAATGGGTGCAAACAGAGGCTCAACGCAGTGACGGCACCTTAACGGACACCCGACACCGATTCTGATCGGAAGTGTGCGCATGTACCTGAAATAAAACTGTTCACGAACAAGGGGCATGGACTTCTCATCGGACAATTGATACGTATTCGGATTTTTGATGAAGCGGTTCCCCTCTCGGACAACGGCACCGGGAAGCTTCTTGAAACTGGATGCAAATTCACCTTTTATGGCACTGCGGGCAGCTTGACGCAGCGTGTGCTCACCAGGCCCTGTAACACCGTATGCCAGATCGAGATAAGACAACAAATGCTCGGGTGCCGCAGAGAAACCGATCCCCCCGGCCACAATCGGTATTCGACCATCAATGATGGATTTCAGCACCGCGACCATATCCTTTATTTTATCAAGAAAAAAGAAGATCTGGCTGTTATTCTTTTTGTCAAACCGATTGAACAGCGTAATGCAATCATCGATATTGCGGATACTTATTCCGATTAACAACACGGACTTCTCTGACAGCATGGCCCGGATGGCCTGGGCCATATCGGCAAAAAGAAAAGGATTGAATATTTTTACATCAATATCGAGATCGGCCAGATGGGCTTTGATGATTTCCAAACCATAGGGCGACGGCAGCGGCCCCGCGGTAACGTGCAATGGCCTGGCGTCTATTAAAATAATATGATGCATGGCGATTTTTGTTTCTCTTCAGTTTAGGATTCGCGAAAAATAACTTCACATTTTAGGCGCGCTGATTTGGGTTGGATTTGTTCGATCAGAAGGCTGCAAAACCGGAGGAATCGCAAGCTGTTCTGTTCTATATAGCTTGATTCAATGCACTTGCGGAAATTATACCTGTCGTTGCTGACGGCAATTCAAACGCACAGGTCATGGGCGATATACCGGGTGATGGCGAGCTGCTCCCTTTTCAGAAAAAAATGGTCTCCGGGAAGCATTCGAATTTTAAAGGAATCCGCGGTCTCAAACGCCCACTCAAGCACACCATCCTTTGGAATCAGGGTGTCATTCAAGCCGCTGAAAGCGCTTATCGGACATTCAAGGGGCGGTTTGGGTATGTAAGTATACTCTTCGTTAAGCCGGAAGTCGGCTCGCAAAGTCGGCAGCACAAGATCCATGAGTTCGGCGTTCTCCAAAACCTCCATCGGTGTTCCATTATACTTGTGCAACCCCTTCATGAAACGATCTTTACGCAGATGCGAAATGGAAGGCAGGCGTCCTTGCACGCGCGGCGCATGGCGGCCCGAAACAAATAAAAATTCCGGGCCCGGCAGTGAGCGTTCACGCATTTTCCTGGCAAGCTCGAAAGCAATTAGCGCGCCCATACTATGCCCGAATAAAGCAAACGGCGCGTCATCCAGGTTTGCTATAATAGACGTCAGCTTGTCAGTCAATGTATCAAGACAACTGCAAGCCGGCGTGCCGATACGGTTTTCCCTGCCCGGCAACTGGATGGGAAAAACATCGATGCTTGGCGGCAAAAGACCTGCCCAGCTTCTGTATATTGATGCGCCGCCACCGGCGTAAGGGAAACAAAAAAGCCGTATCCGGCTGGCAATGTTCGGTTTTCGGTGGGCAATCCATTCGTTTGAAAAAGCGGTTGAACACATAGTGATTTTTCAGGGTCTCCGAATCGTTGAGACGGTTGATTGTTATGACCGGCACCCCATGGTCGCGTGGCGTTTTTCGATGGCGGCGTGAACCCTCCCGGCAAGATCGACCTGATCCTTTTTGGTCAGGTTACGGGTGAAAATGGGGGGCAGGAACTCCACAATCACGCCCTGTGAATCTCCAACTCCGCCAAGGGGCCTGTTTTCAAGCTGAGCACGCGTGCCATGGATCACCACAGGCACAATGGGCGCTCGGGCCATAATCGGAATCCTGAATCCACTGATGCTGAAGCGGTCGACGGTCCCGTTATGATTGGCCTGCCCTTCCGGGAACAAAAGAAGGTTGTTGCCATCTTTAACATGTTCAGCCGCCTTTTCAAACTCGGATATCATGCGCCGGCGGTCAAAGCGGTCGTGCAGAAAAGCCAAGTCGAATTTGGTTAAAAAATTCATTGCCACCTGCATGCGGGCGCGATGAATCATGTTTGTATTGGATTGAAACATTTTGAAGCGCATCGGGATGTAGGCGAGGCACAGATAGGGATCGAGAACTGACTCATGATTGGCGCAAAATACGCATGGCCCGGTGATGTTTTTGACATAAGCGGTTCCGCGAACGGTTACCTTGATGTTGTTCACATACAGGACAATTCTCGAAAGGCATCCCGGAAACCACCGTTTGAAAAGCTCCTGGAACCGGGGCAACAGAATTTGAATGCCGTTGTAAACCCACATTCCCATAATTGCAATGGGGTAGACAACCAAAAAGTATCTGAGAAGAAATTTTTTGTAGTTGCGGATCACGTTCATTTATTTCTCCGGACCTGTTACGCTTCGAAGCCTTCTAAAATGAGGGCGGCATTGTGGCCGCCAAAGGCAAAGGATTGGTTTATGGCCCGCTTGATGGGATACGGGCCGGCTTGGGTGATAAAATTGAGATCGGCGATCGGATCTTCCAGGTTTTTGCAGGCATGCGTACATTGATGATAGATGCTCAATGCGGTAACAATGGTTTCAATGGCGCCGCATGCGCCAATGGTATGCCCGGTCAATGATTTGGTTGTATTGATCCGGACATTTTTTCCGAAGATGGCGTCGATCACTTCCGCCTCAATTCGGTCATTGGCCTCTGTTCCGGTTCCGTGAGCATTGATGTAGTCGATATCGCCTGCAGACAGGTCCGCCTGCTTGAGCACATCACCGATCAACTTCTTGATCTGACTGGCGCAAGGATCTATGGCCAAAAGGCTATAGGCGTCAAAAGTCTCGCAAAAGGCGCTGATTTCAGCGATAATGGGTGCCCCGCGCCTGCGTGCATGCTCCAGGCTTTCCAAAGTCAGAAGGGCCGCGGCGCCTTCACTGAAGAGAAAACCGCTGCGCTCCTTGTCAAAAGGACGATTGGCGCGCGCCATGTCATGTCCGCCCGAAACAAGCGCCTTGACCATATCGAAAGTCCTGAACAGGGTGCCATACGTATCGTTAAAATATTCGGCACCACCGGCAACGGCCATATCGATCATCCCGGAGCTTATGGCTCTGAAGGCCTCTCCGATTGCCAGGGTCCCGGAGGCGCATGCGTTGCAATAGGTGCGATTGGGCCCCTTTATGCCATATCGAATGCCGACCGCTGCGGCACACGCATTGGGCATACTCATGGCCACGGTAAAGGGATGAAACCGAAAAGGAACATCCATGCGGTCATTGATGCTGGCCACTGTTGTTTCAAGACTTCTGCGGTCATCGGCGCCCGTTGCCAGGGACGGCAGTTGGGCCAGCGACCCTTTGAGCGGCGTCAAACATTGATTGGCGTGGGATTCGAGCAGGGCCGTGGCACCGCCGAACCCATTGCCGATGAATACGCCGCACCTGTCGGCATCAACGCCGTCAACGACATGGTGCTCTTTTTTCTTATTCACCAAACGACAGGACAATCGCGCACTGTTCAGCGCCTGCTCTGCAGCAATCAAGCTCATCTGCTGGCCGCGATCCAGATGCGATATCGAAGTTCTCTTGATTCCGTAATCGCAGGGATCCAACTCCGGCAGCGGCGACCAAATGGTGGACCTGAATTGATGGAAATGACGCCAGCGATCCGGAATCGACGCAATGGATGTGTCTGAATTCATGCAGGCTTTCCAGAATTGGTCAACGCCGATGCCAATCGGACTGACAATTCCCATCCCTGTAATAACGACCCTGTTTTTCATGCAACCCCTTTCCTTGCCAATGGCTGATCCACCAGAAAGGCGACGGTCTTTTCGACGGTCGTGAGACTTTTGGCCTCGGCATCGGAAATCGACCGGCCGATCTCTTCCTCCAGGTATGTGATGATTTTCATCATGTCGATGGAGTCAGCGCCCAGGTCTTCCCAGTATTTGCTTTTCATTGTGATGGACTGCCTGGGAATCTCCAACGC
>JBFFHG010000129.1:0-7489 GCA_041557055.1 Desulfosarcinaceae bacterium | reverse complement strand
CCGTTGCTCTTTGTAGCCCAGTTTGCGCGGTTTGCCGGGTTTTTCCCTGGGCAGGCGCGGTTTGGGTGGTTTCGTTTCCGGTTTGGGCAGGGGGGCGGTGGTCGGGCGTTGGGCCAGCCAGTCATCATAGCCGCCGGGATATTCCCGGACCGTGCCGTTGCCTTCAAATGCCAGGGTGCCGCTGACCACGTTGTTTAAAAAGGTGCGGTCATGGCTTACCAGCAACAGCGTTCCGCTATAGTCCAGCAATAAATCTTCGAGCAGTTCCAGGGTTTCGGCATCCAGATCGTTGGTGGGTTCGTCCATTACCAGCAAATTGGCCGGTTTGACAAACAGTCTGGCCAGCAGGAGGCGGTTTTTTTCCCCGCCCGAGAGAATGTGCACCGGTGTGCGACTGCGTTCCGGAGGAAATAAAAAATCCTGCAGATATGAGATGACATGGCGCTTTTGTCCATTGAACACGATAAAGTCATTACCTTCACCGATATTTTGCGCAACGGTTTTGTCTTCATCCAACTGGGCGCGCATTTGATCGAAATAGGCCACTTGCAACTGGGTGCCGTGGCGGACGCTGCCGCTGTCCGGAGCGATCTCCTGAAGCAGGATTCTGAGCAAGGTTGTTTTGCCCGAACCGTTGGGACCGATGAGGCCGATTTTGTCGCCCCGCATGATTACGGTGGTAAGATTCCTGATATACGCCACCCCGGCGTAGGCGTAATGAATCCCCCGGGCCTCGATGACCAGTTTGCCGCTGCGTTCGGCCTCCTGGATCTGCATGTTCACCTGGCCGGTTTCCCCCCGGCGCGCCCGAAACGCCTCACGCATTTTTTTCAAAGCCCGGACACGCCCTTCGTTTCGGGTGCGGCGGGCCTTGATGCCCTGGCGTATCCAGGCCTCTTCGGCTGAGAGCTTTTTGTCAAAGCGCCGGTTCTGTTTTTCCTCGCTTTGGGCATCGGCTTCCCTGCGTTTCAAATAGGTCCTGTAATCGCAGGCGTAGGAAAGCAGACGGCCCCGGTCCAGCTCCACAATGCGGTTGGCGATTTTTTTGGCAAATGCCCGGTCATGGGAGACAAAAAGCACGGTTTGAATATACTTGGCCATGTAAGCCTCCATCCAGACGATGGTGTCGATATCCAGATGGTTGGTGGGTTCGTCAAGCAAAAGCAGATCGGGCTGGCGGACCATGGCACGGCAAAACAGGGCGCGGCGCTTCATGCCTGCGGAGAGGTCGGCAAAATTCAATTGGGGATCGAGCCCGGTGCGCGCCAGCAGATCCTCGATTCGCGGCGTCAGGACCCATCCATTAAGAGAATCCAGTTTGTGCTGCAGCGCTTCATACCCGGCGCCGCGTTCCGGGTTGTCGGCGGCGGCTCCCGGATCATTGGACAAACGGCGGTATTGGATCAGGTCCCGGCCCACGTCACCCAGGCCGAGGGCGACGATATCGAAAAGCGCGCCCTGGGTGCGGCGGGGCACTTCCTGCTCCAGAATAGCGGTGGTTGCACCTTGTTGACGCCGGATCTGTCCGCTGTCGGGCAACAGGTCGCCGTTGAGGAGTCTGATCAGGCTCGATTTGCCGGCACCGTTGCGGCCCAGCAGGCAGACCCGCTCGCCCTTTTCGATTCGCAGGCCGACCTTGTCGAGCAAGGGCGCCCCCCCCAGGCCCCAACTGACATCGTGCATGGTGATTAATGCCATTCATTTATCCGTTTCATGCTTCCAGACGACCCGTTTGATGGCCTCCAGATACTCTTCGTGCCGGGAGAGGTAAAAAGATAGCGGTTTTGGAAAATTTTTACCCAGCATGCCGTCGATGAACAACTGGCTCACTTCCCGGTGGCGCAACAGAATGAACTGGGAACTTACCAGAATGTGACGTTCGTCTTCGGAAAGGGTGTTGAGAAATTCAAGCAGGGCACCGCGGGCGCGGGGCTGGTACATCCAGAAATAGAGCAGGTCGAGAGCATGGATCATGATGATTTTTTCAAGGTCTCTGGCTTCGGCGCAGGCTTTTTGTTGATCCTGGGAAGTGTAATCCAGGACCTGGCCGCTCTCCACATCGGGGTAGCACAATTCCAAGCGCGCATAGATGTCTATAAGCTCGCGGAATTTCCTTCGCAGGGCCCGCAGGCGCAGGTGAATATTGTTGTATCTGTCAGCCATGCCTTCGATAATGCTGGCCACCACTTCCGACGCGGCCTTGGCGATCACCGCGGCCCATTTTTGCAAAATGGGTGCGGCGGCTGTCACGCCGGCCATGGAGAGCAGGGTGCCCACAACGGCATTCAGGCCGATGGCGATGGGGATGGAGAGAATGCTGCGGAAAAAGTTGCCGTAGATGGCCGCTTTGGGCAAACCACGGAATGCATTGTGGCTGGAAAGATAGATGCCGTTGGCCAACGCCATGAACGAGTAGAGCAACATGGGGTGGGTGGTGGTGGTGATACCGAAGCCGCGATCCAGAATCACGGTTTTGACCAGGTAATCCAGCAAAGGCACGGAAAATCCGGAGTACAAGAGCGAATCGGTGATTCGGGTCCAGGAGATCAGGTCATTCCAGTTGAGCAAGGGGGAGCGCCGCAGACCGCCGCCGCCCAGCACAGACTGCAGGATATTACGGAATCCGGTGATGCCGAACCAGATAAAGGCCCCCAGGTAAGCCAGAACCCACCAATCCTTGGTCAGGGCGAAAGTGGCAAACGCCGGGATAAAACCGATCAGGACTTTGAGGCTGTTTTTGAGATGGGAGTTGAGATGGCACCACCGGAACCGGGACCATCTGCTTTTGGTATGGGGCGGATGGAGATAAAGCCCGTTGTCGATTGTTTTCTGGACGCCCCCCAACGTGACCACATTGCCCCGGACCGCCATGCGGGTGGCATTGGCCTGGACCTGCCAGCCCTTCTTGCGCGAGTATCCCAGCCAACTCAGGGATTCAAAGCGGTCGGCCAGGCGATTCATGATGGCGTTGAAGGGGCGCGATTCCTTTTTGGGGATATAAAGCACATTGCGCAGAGCGGTGATGGCGATGGGAATGATGTCACGCAGATCGGCCTGCACGTCCCGTTCAATCTGACGCTGCACTTTGCGCGGCAATGTATTTTTGACCACCAGCCCCATACCGTGCACTTTGGGTGAGCGCCCCGTGGAATCACTGCCGATGCGGGCCTCCAGCGGCTTTTGGGTATAGATGGCGTTCAGGGTGTCGATGTCGTGCAGAATCGATTTGAGTTTTGCCATATGATCGGAATCGACCGATTCCGAGGACGAACACTGATCCAGAATGTCGCGGATCCGACGTTTGAGCCTGATCACATTGCCCTGGTTGATCACCTGCTGAAGCCGGCTGATTTCGGCAATATGGGTGGTTTTACCGGCCGCCTGGTCCTTAAGATTGAAAATTTCGAGCCGTGTGATCATCCCTTGACAATCATAGAGCAGTTCGAGCACCTCGTGGACCCTTACATTGCTCAGATTCAAGGTGACACGATAGCCTGTGGAGAGTTGGGTCAGATGGTTCAGAATCTGCTGAGGCGTCATCCGCAGCAATTCGGGCACATCGTCACCATCGGTGGGGATGTCGGGATAGGTGACTTGTGCATTCCTGGAATGATGCAGGTAGCCATCCAGAAGCCCTTCGATATCCAGCCTGTTTATCAATTCGACCTGTCCAGCGATCTCCCTGCGGCGTTGATCCGATGCCTCGGGCATCTCTTTGCGCAGCACGGACACCTGTTGTTCCAGGGCGTGCAAAATACGGTCATGAACGTACTTGGCCAAATGAAGTTTGGATTTCTGCCCGATTCCCACAAAAGCTAAAAAATCCTTTTCCGCTATGGGGGGCAGATCAATGCCCAACTCACGGTTGACCTCCGGGCGGTGGACGCCGTTAAAACGGCTCAGCAGGTCCATGACGTAGCGTTGCTGGTAACGGGCGGCCTGGCGGCCGGCATCCATGAGTCTTGCCACCTGGGGTTCGGCCAGAAAACAGAGAAATGCCTGGGCGTCGGAAAAGCCCCGCGGAACCCAGATGAGTTGAACATATTTATTCCGATAGCGGGCGTAGTACTCGATACCGATGCGAATGTCGATCTCCAGGATGGCGGCGGCTTCAATCACTTCGGCGGCAAAGCGCGGCTCGATGAAGTGGTAGTGGATCACCCGCAACCGCCGGATTCCCTTGATCCAGGCATCCATGATCAAGTGGGTGGGGGATTTGCGGCCTTTGGTGTTGGCATCGTGCACATGGTCATCAAAGGCGATCTGGTTCCACGCCTCGGGCATCTCCAGCAGATGGAAGCGTTCCAGTTGCCGACGCACCAGGCTCGGTTTGCCCGATGCGCAGGTTCGGAAATCGTGCGCCAACGCCAATTGCTTATAATCGTCGCCGTGCGCCCGAACAATGTTTTTCATGATTTGCATCAGGACGCGGGCCGTGTTTTTGGGCAGGGAACCTTCGGCCGTATCGATAACCTCTTTGCGCAGCGCCCGCAGCGCCTTGATGCGTTCGTCCACGCCGCCCACCTCCAGAGAGCTGAGCAGGTGAATGACCGAATATGCAATGCGCAGTCCCTTGGATTCGGCCATCTCTTTGATACCCTGGGCATGAAAATAAGGGTAGTAGAGCCGGCGGGTGTGGGCGTCGTCGCTGCCGCCTCCCAGCACGCTATTGACGATCCGAATCAGCTCATGGTCACGGCGGTCAAATAAAATGCGAGGGATTTTTTCAACATTTTTAGGCAAGTCCACACTCCATTGTCCATTTCAAAACCACTTTGTCCGGGATCAGACCAGACGCTGATGGCAATCAGCATGATCCAATATCAAGCCACTTTATCATTATCCTCCGTTTTTTCAAAGATTTGATTGTTTGGTTAGTGCCCATCCAGAAATAGGCAAATTTGGTCGAGATCAAGGCCTGCGAAAAATGTTACCGCAGGCATATGGTTGATATTGCGAGGATAAAATTTTGAGCACAACACCGATAGCGGGCAAATTGGCCATTTATGGATGGGCACTAGGGTAAAGATTCAGGCGTTAAAGGCCGATATAGCGTCAAGACCAATTATACTCGCAACAGGATCATGGAGATGAATAAATTATTCGGGTCCGTCTTTTTTGTCATCCTAATCTTGGCAGCATCCGCCCGGGTGGATGCAGATAAAACCCCGTCGGTTGTGGTGAACTTCAAGCCGGGCCAGGTTCATCTGGACACTGGGAACAAGGCCTCGTTGCGCCGGTTTTTTCAAACCCATACCCTGGGACCCAAAGGTCGCGTTTTTGTGGTGGGCCATACCGATACCATGGGTGACAAGAACCGCAATTATAAATTGTCCCGCCAGAGAGCGGAAACGGTGCGCCGGGAGATTGTGAGGGCTTTCAAAGTCGACGGGGCTGTCGTCATGGCCCTGGGCAAAGGGGCCGGCAGTCCGGTGGCCGACAATAAAAGTGCCAAAGGACGGGCCCTCAATCGCCGGGCCGAGATCTATCTGGTCAACGGGCAGGCCCGTGAACCTGAACGGATGTTCGGCCCCGGTGATCCCTATCTGCCGGACATCGAAACCCTGACCCGGGAAGCGGAGAGACTGATTAAGGATCGCAGGCTGGACAATGCGCTGCAAAAACTGGCCAAAGCGCGCGCCCTGGGCGCAGATCACTATTCGCAATGGCATACCGTCTATGGTATGGCCGGGTTTTATGCCGCCGCCCCGTATGAAGAGATCCGCGCCCATCTGGTTACCGCCCTGAACCTGGACCCCTATGATCTCAAGGCGCGTGAATTTTTGAGCCGGACGGAGGCCCGTCAAAAGGTCGCCCGTGGAGACGTGACCAAGGATATGGGCCGGTCGGTGCAGACAGCCATCAACATTACCGCTGTGGCCCAGCAATATGAGTATTTGCGCCTTTTTGAAGTGGAGCCCCTGGCCCATCAGGAACTGGAGAGCCGCCCTGTGGACATGTGGCAATGTCTGGATGAAAAAGGCGCGCCGGTCGTTTACTATTTTAACCGCTCCCAGGTCTATCATTGGGCCTTTGCCCACTCCCCGGCCGGGAGGGCTGTCAATTCAAGTGTTCCGGCGGCCCGATCCGCGAACCCGGCGCCGGCGGGCGGTACTCACCCCGGCACCGGGACTCCGGCTTCCGGCCATGGGGCTGATCATTCCAACACGGGTAAAGAGACCACCATCTGGGATTCCAAGATATTCAAATAAGCACAGGGCAGGGTGCTGGCGCATGAACCGTTGCATGTCTATCAGCTCACGTTTCAATTTGGTCAAGCAGGGTAACTATCGTTGCAAAAGTCGGAGGGTGCGCCGTCGTGATTTACTGCAAACCCTTGGCAGCGTCAGGGCATAGAGGCGCTGAAACCAGTTTACCCTGCCACGTATCCCGCTCTTCAAGACGTTGCCTGATCAAATCCATGGTTTTGTTTTTGGCCAGGGCCCACTGGGGAGCCAGCAGTTCATGCCGGTGCGGGTCGCCGGTGAGTCGCTGAATCACCATGCCGGGGGGCAGCCGTTCGATAACATCGCAGACCCGGTCGGCATACTCAATTTGTTCGAGGCATCGATAACCTCCCGAAACATAAAGACTTTCAAGCTGTGTGCCCTTGATGACATAGAGCAAATGGAGTTTGACCCCGTCGATAGGCAGGCGGGCGATAAAGTCGGCGCTGGCGCACATCTGATCGCCCTTTTCACCCGGCAGTCCCAAAATGATATGGGCGCCTATTTGAATGCCCCGACCGGCGGTGGCTTTCACGGCGCGCTCAAAGGCGGCCGCATTATGGCCGCGGTTGATCTTCGCCAGGGTGGCGTCGTGGGCCGATTGCAATCCGTATTCGACCCAGATCAAATGGTTCTCGGTGTATGATTGCAGCAGATCCAGAACCTCTTCCGAGATGCAATCGGGCCGGGTGCCGATGGCCAGGCCGACCACTTCCGGTACGCGTAGCGCTTCCTCATAAAGCGCCTTTAAATGCGCCAGAGGGGCGTAAGTGTTGGTGAAAGATTGAAAATAGGCCATAAATCGGTTTGTTTTGAAACGTTTGATTACCGGCCCCCTGCTCTCCTCCAGTTGGCGGGTTATGGAACGGCCCTTGCCATAATTGCCCGTACCCGATCCTTTGGCATTGCAATAAATGCATCCGCCGGTACCGATGGTACCGTCGCGGTTGGGACAGGTCAGTCCGGCATCAATGGCGATTTTATGCACCCGCCCGCCGAATTTGTTGCGAAAATATGTGTTGAGATCGTAGTAACGTTTTTGTATGGGTATCGTCATTCGTTTAAAGCTCAAGATTCTGGAATATATGTGTTTTTTCTGGTTTTCACGCTCAAGTGCCTTTCAAGTTCCGATAGGAATTCAAGCGAAGTGAGACCGTAAAAGTTGGATACGCCGGTTCCTGTCCAACCTTGAACGATAACCGGGAACCATCTTCTTGACCTTTGTCTGCGGCCCATATTATAGATGCCCATCATTTTCAAGT
>JBFFHG010000128.1:0-7512 GCA_041557055.1 Desulfosarcinaceae bacterium | reverse complement strand
TGTATCTAAAAGCCATAAAAGCCTCTGCTTTTATTTTATAATTCTCCCAACTTATTATTAATTGCCTTACCTTTGGTTCTCCATCTATGGTTCCATCAATGAAAAATTCCCATTCAGGCATTTCGCTATCTTTTTTGATGAAACCAGCGTCCTTCCATTTAGTTTTGTAAAATTCAATTACTTGAGTAGGTGGGTAATCGACCTTAACATTGTAATTGACAGATTTTACCCCTTTTTCATAATCCATAAAGAGCTGTTCATTAAACGCACTTTTATAGATTGGAATATCAACTTGAGGGTAGGGATCAATTTCTTTATTTGAACAACCACCCAATTCAATATGGAAAAATATAGAAATTAAAAAAAAAGGTAAAAAGTATTTACGCATAGTCTTTACTCCAGAACATTCTATCCTACATTCCAATATGGGCATTCAGTGCAGTCGGTCTCTGGGCCTGGCTTATTGCACAAACATGTATCCCCTTCTTCTAATCCCCCACCTCCTTGGTGTATATAAGTACCAAATGTTTTTTGATTATTAGGAAGGGATCTCGGATTTCCATCCCATTCTCCAGAACTAAAACACGGCAAACATGCCCAATAGCAGACACAAGTGGTAAGAATGAGACGATCTGAACCAACTTTCTTCCAATTTCCCTTGCAGCTAACTAATCCAAAAGGATCAATTAAAGATGTTGGGTTGTTTTGCACATAAGAATAGCTATTGTACTCCAGCGGATCTTTTAGGAGGTGTGGAATAAGATATGGTATCCCATTACCTTCTGGCTCCATTAAGTGGCTCGGATCCGCCCTCAAATATCTCCCCAACTTCGGATCATAATGCCTGTGATAGTTATAATGCAGCCCGGTTTCACTATCGTAGTATTGGCCGGCAAACCGCAAATTGTTCTCAACCGTGGCTATGGTAACATCGGCCTGGCCGAATGGCAAGTAGTCTGCGGCCCAGACCAGGGCGGCGGTTGAATCGGTCATTTTTTGGGGGGTGCCCAGGTGGTCGTTGTGGTAATAATAGATCGATCCGTCGGCCAGAATCTGGGCCAGGGGCTGGCCGTGGAGCCAGACGTAGGCTTTGATCAGGTTGCCGGCGGCGTTGGTTTCGGCGATGAGCTGACCGCTCAGGTCGTAGTGAAAGGTGACCGGGTTGGTGTTCAGCTTTTGGGTGCGCTGGCCGCTGGTGTTGTAGATGTAGTCGGCCGGGTCGCTGACAGGTGTTTGGGTATTGGCGCTGCCCGGGATGCGCTGGGTGGTGTTGCCGTCGGCGTCGTACCGCAACAGCTCGGCGTGGGTTCCGGTGACGGCCTGCAGCCGGTTGGTGCCGGGGTGGTAGGTGTAGGTGTCGCTGGATTCGGACGGGGCGGTGCGGGCGCGGCTGAGGCGGTTGCCTGCTTTGTCGTAAGTGAAGCTTACGGTGCCGTAGATACCGTGGGCGCTGGTGAGCCGGTATAGATCGTCATAGTTGAAATTCTGGTTGCGGGCGGGGTCCAGGTTGTCAATGATCCCCTGGATATTGCCCACGTTGTCCGGGCTGTAGGTGCGGTCAAGAACGGCGCCGGCGGTCTGGGCCAATAGCTGGTAGTTCTTGTCGTGGGTTTGGGTGACGGCGATGCCGTTGCCAAGAGCCATGGCGGCCACCGGACCGAAGGGCTTGTAGGCGATGGCCGAGGCCAGGCTCTGGTTGGTTCCTGAAGGGTTGAGCACCACGGCCCCGATGCGGGCCGGGTCGGCGGCATCCGGCTGGTAGTCGACGGTCTGGCCGGTGGGGTAGGTGATGCTGCGCAGATTGCCGGCATCGTCATAGGCGTAACCGGTGACAAAGACGATGCCGTTGATGGTGCGGGTCTCCATCTCCAGGTTGCCGTCAGCGTCATAGCTGTACTCGGTCAGGCCGGCGGGGTCGGTGACCGAGGCCAGCCGGCCGATCAGGTAGGAGCCGGTGCCCGTGTCGTAGGTCATGGTGACATTTTCGGTGGTGTCGCTGTAGATGATTTGGGTGAGCCGTCCCAGGACATCGTACCGGTATTCGACGATGTTGGCGTTTTGAACTTTGTAGCGCAGGTTGCCGGCCTCGTCGTAGCTGTACCAGGTGGTGCCGGTGTCGGGGGAATCGGTCTCCACCAGGCGTCCCAGGTCGTCATGGGTGTAGGTGGTCACATGGCTTTCGGCGTCGGTGACGCCGGCAAGGTTGCCCTGAGTGTCATAGGTGTAAAAGGTGGTGGCATTGCCGGGCTGGGTCACCTGGGTCAGGCGGTTGAACGGATCGTAGGTATAAAAGGTGGTGTTGCCGGCGGCATCGGTTACCGCGGTCAGGTTGCCCGAGTTGTCGTAGGCGTAGACGGTCTCCAGATCGGCGCTGTCGTCGGCGTTGCGGTGGATGGATTTCCAGGGCTTGCCGGATACCAGTTCGGAATTGGCGGCCGGATCGCCGTAATCCGTGCCGCGATAGTGGGCCTGGGTGTTGTCGGCGCTGTACAGGGATTCTTCAATGCGCTGGCCCAGGGTGTTGTAGCCGTAGTAGATGAAGTTGCCCGAAGGATCGATGATTTTTTCCATGAAACCGGCGTCGTTGTATGTGTAATCCATGGTGCGGTCCAGGGCGTCGGTGGTGGTGGCAAGCTCGCCGCCGGCAGTGTAGGTGCGGCTGGTGGGAATGCCGTTGCGGGTGGTTGAAAGCTGACGGTTGCGGCCGTCGTAAGTAATCGTGGTGACAATGCCGTTGGGGTCGGTGACTGTGGCCACGTTGCCGGCGGCATCGTATGTATAAGTGGTCGTTCCCGCCAGGGGCCGGGTTTGGGTGAGCCTGTCGCCGGTGACCGGATCATAGGTGTGGGTGACCAGATCCTGACTGCCGGGCAGGGGGCCGTCCACCGAGGCCACCTGCCCTTTGGCCGTATAGGTGAACCGGGTGACATGCGCATAGGGTGTCACCGCTCCGTTGGCGTCAAAGGTGAATCCCCGCTCGATCCTGCGGTGGACCAGCCCGGTGGGGTCTTCGTTGGGGGTGGTGTTGCCGTCGTCGTCATAGTCGAAGATGGTCACCCTGTCGCCGCTGCCCAGGATCGAGCTTTCAATAATGGAGAGCTGCTCGCCGGTGTCCGGGTGGTAGGTGTAATGAAAGGTGCGCTCTTCAGGCGTGCCCACGGCCTGGATTTCGGTATGATAGCGGTCCGAGGCGTCAAAGTCGTCATATTGGTCTATGCGGCCGTTGGCGTATTCCTGCTCGATCACCCGGCGCTGGTCGTCGTAGGCGTAGCGCACAACATCATTGCCGCCGCAGCTTGCACAGCCGCTGTCGCCGGTAACACTGGTGATGGTCTTTCTGCCGTTGATGGTTTCAAAGGTGTAGGTTTTTTGCACGCCCTGGGCATCTACCACAACGGCACTGGAAGCATTATAGGTGATGGTCACGCCTTTGCCGTCGCGGGTGGTGTTGCTATAGGCCCGGTCCGAGTTGTCGTACTGCCAACTGGACAGGAATTCTCCGGCCAGGTTGCTCTTTTCAGTCAGGTTGTGAACATCGTTGTTGTCCTCATACTTGTATTCGAAACCGGAAGCCGTGGAACCGTTGTCGTCGTCCGCATAGGTCACGCGGGTCAGGTTGCCGTTGGTGTCGTATGCGTAGCTGACCCAGATGCCGTCGGGTACCGCCGGGGTGATCGGGCCGGTGATGTGATCAATGCGACCTTCGGCGTTGTAAGCAAAACCAATGCTGCGGTCGGTGGATTCATCGGAGACTGATTCAAGTTGGTTGTTGGTGTCATACGCAATAGATTGAACGTTGCCGTTTGCGTCTTCCTTGGTGATCAATTGTAGCTGCTGGTCAAAAGTATATTTAATGTCGTTAGGCCGGTACCAGGTAAAAGTATCATCCGGTTCGGCAACCAAATAACCTCTGGTTGAAAGAAATCCGACATATATGCCGTCGCTATCCAAGTCCTCATAATAATGGTATCTGCCTGACTCGTCGGTTATTCTATAGGTGCTTTCCAATGAAGAATCATAGATCTCCAAGACAACGTTGTAGTTATGGGTCCAGCCATAGCCCAAGGTTGCATTAACTTCAGAACGACTCTTGTATGTTCGGTAGAATCTGAATCCTTTTCCATGAGGTGTGTCAAACTCTAAATCGATCTCCACTTCTTTGTTATTGCCGGATATGACGCTAATTGGGTTTCCTTCATCTTCTTTGGGGCATTTGGGCTTGCCGGGGGGACAACAAGACCCTTCGTGAAGCTCTTCTTCTTTGCAGCAATCTTGTGGTTCGCACGGAACCGTCGAATAATATGGATTGTGTTCACCAATAAGTTGGGAACTAGACGCGCAACTATAACCGCAATTAGGATTTGAGATAGGTTCCCTGCAACCCGTTTCATAATAATCTATGAGTGATCCGTCACAAGTAAAATGCATAATCGTCCAGCAGCATGCCGTTTGATAATTCGGCCTATTTTCACAAAGGTCACAACCGGAAATAGCTATCCTCATATAAAACACATTACTGTAGTCAGCGGCCTGTATGCTGGGAGTAAGGCAACAGGATAAAATTAAAATAAATAATAAGCCATGGAGATTAAAGAAGTTGTAAATTCGATGTGTCTTTTTCATTTTTTCATCGTTTCCGTTGCAGATTTTGATGTTATTTTATTGGGCCAAAATATATCTACTCAGAATTCAAATTTTTCAACCTGCCGGCTTTATTGTATTCGTAAGTTCTGCCACTATTGGTTTGAATCTCGATATCCACCCATTCGGACTCACCCTGATTGCCCGCCCGGTCCACAAGCCAGATTTCAAAAGGGTTGTCTCCCGGCCCCAGTGTCACCTGAACCGACCAGGGATCATCGCCAACAGCGGTCTTTTGAACCGCGTTGACCCAGACCGAAGTGCCTTGGTCCCTGGTGCCGGTAATCTCCACTATGAATTGGTCGGCGCTGTTTTCCACCGGCCGGACCTGAAGCGTGCCACTGGCCACTGTACCGCCGGTGATGACGGGCTTGCTCGGCGGCACGGTGTCGATGGTAAAGCTGAATGAATAGCTTTGAGTGTTGCCGTAAGTGTCGGATGCTGTCAGTCCAACCTGATAGGCGCCGTCGGCCAGCGGCAGGCTGGCCGGCACAAAGGTGAATATGTCTGCAGATTCAGTGACGGTACCGGAAACGCTTTGCTGGTTGCCATCGGTGACGTCGAAACTGGCGATCACGGCGGCATCGTCCACTGTGCCCTGGCTGTCGGTCAGGGTCACCGTGATCTGCTGGATCTGCTGCAAATGGGAGCCGTCAAGGGGAGAACCGGCCGTCAGGGCCGGCGCGGTGTTGTCGGCCACGGCGGAGAGCAGGGCGATGAAGCGGTTGTTGTCTTCATTGGTTTCGCTGGCCTGGGACTGGTTGTCGGCGTTGATATGGATGCCGGGATCACCGCCGGTATAGGTCCAGGTCCGGCTTGCCTGAACGCTTTGACCTGCCGGAATAATTTGATCCACGGTGGTGGCGCCGATGGATGCGCTGTCGATTTGAAAATCCACGCTGAAGGCATCCACCACCGGCCCGCTGCCGTTGTTTAAAATGGTTGCGGTCAGGGTCACGCTCTGGCCGGATTGCAGGTGGCCGGCCGGGGTGGTGGTCACCTGGCTGATGATCAGGTCGGGCGGGTCGCCGTCGGCGGTAAAGGACCAGACCGGGCCGGCGGTTTCCAGGCCGTGGTTGTCCCGGGCGACGATCTGCCAAAAGTAGGTCAGGCCCGTGGTCAGGCCTGTCATGGTATGCGTGGCGGCGGCGATATCCTGGACCGTCAGGGTCAGCCCGGCCGCATCCGCGCCCCAGTACAGGTTATAGGTCACGGTGTCCAACACATCAGGGTCGCCGCCGCTCCAGCTCAAATCAAGGCCGCTGTCCACGGACACCCGTACGGCCTGATCCTCCGGCAAGGGAGTATTGGGCGTGTTGGGGGCATGGTTTTCGCCTGCGGCGCTACACTGGTTTTCCGTGGTGGACCATGGGTCGGCATCCACACTGCCGTAAGCGGTGTCGCCACTTTGATTGGGTCCGGCGGCATCGCCCCACCAGTTGTTTTCGGCAGTCATGATGGTGGAATAGGTGTAATAGATGCCGTAATTTCCGTTGCCGGTGAAGTTGTTCAAGGTCAGCTCGGCGGGCGGGGTGCTGGTCCAATGGAGGCCGTTGGTGGTGTTGTTTGTCAGGGTATTGCAGTTTATGATCGCCGCGCTGCACCCGCTGCCGGATGCATAGATGCCGGCTTTTTCGCTATAGCGGATGGTGGTGTTCTGGATGGTGGGCGAGGCGTTGTACAGGTAGACGGCGCCGTAGCTGTATCCGCCGTATTCCACCACGCAGTGGTCCATAATGCTGGATGCATGGGCGGTGGTGTTAAACCGGATGTAGCTCCAGTCGCCGGCTGCGGGTGTCGGTTTGTTGGAAGTAAACAAAATGGGGCTGGCCGCGCTGCCCTGGGCCACAAGGGCGCCCGGATCGCCCGAGGATGCGCCGACGGTCAGGTTGTGGTTGCCGTTGAAGCGCACCTGCACCCCGGGCTCGATGGTCAGGGTGGTCACGGCATCGGCGCCGTCCGTGCCCTTGACCGTGATGTTGCCCAGGATATGGTACTTGAGCGCGGCCGGCCAGGCGGCATCCTTTTCAATGGTGTCGGTCGTTACCTCCACGTGGCTGTCGCTGTCCAGATCGGCAAGGGTGTTGTCCGACACCAGTTGGCCCACGCCTTCGGCGCCGATCCGGATGGGATGGCTGTTGTCGTAGTTGATGGTGTTGCCGCTAATGGCGCCGTTGGTGCCACTGCCGATGTAAAGGCCGTTGTTCAGCGTGCTGCCGGTCAGGGTGCCGCCAACGGTACTGGCGCCGTATACGTCGTAATTGCCGTTGCCGCTGAAGGTACACCCGCTTATTGTTGGTGCGTTCGAAGAAGAGTACAGGTTTATCCCGTAGGTGTTGCAGTTGGAAATCTGGTCGCCCGACAAGATGGGCGAACTGCTGCGGGCGTAGATACCGGCGCTTTCGCTGTATTGTATGGTGGTGTTCTGGATGGTGGGCGAGGCGTTGTACAGGTAAATGGCCCCGTTGCTCGATCCGCCGTACGCCACTTGGCAGTAATCCATGATGCTTGAGGCATGGGCGGTGGTGTTAAACCGGATATAACTCCAGTCACCTGCCGCTGGAGTAGCCTGGTTGGAGGTGAAAACAATGGGGCTGGCCGCGCTGCCCTGGGCCGCCAGGGCACCCGGATCGCCCGAGGATGCGCCGACAGTCAGGTTGTAGTTGCCGTTGAAGCGTACCTGGGCCCCGGGCTCGATGGTCAGGTTGGTCACGGCATCGGCGCCGTCCGTGCCCTTGACCGTGATGCTGCCCAGGATATGGTACTTGAGCGCGGCCGGCCAGGCGGCATCCTTTTCAATGGTGTCGGTCGTTACCTCCACGTGGCTGTCGCTGTCCAGATCGGCAAGGGTGTTGTCCGACACCAGTTGGC
>JBFFHG010000127.1:0-7513 GCA_041557055.1 Desulfosarcinaceae bacterium | reverse complement strand
TTTGCCACGGTTTCAAGCCTGGCAGCGGTATTCACAGTGTCTCCTATAACCGTATAATCGAGCCTCTTCAAACTCACTGAACCTATATTGCCCGAGATCATTTAAGTCAGCTCCGATTTTTTTCCATGATTTTCGAATCTCATTTAATTCTTCTGAATTTTCTGAATATTCAGCATCTCGAATTGTTTCCTCAGCAATTATTCCAAAATTCATTTGTGCTGTAAAAGCGTAACAATCGTGGAATGTCACTTCACTTCTTTTTTCATTCGGCCAACAAATGATCAAAACAACTTGATCGTTTTTACCTGGATCACTGCGATCGATTCGAATATTCTGAAGTTCGGCATCATGCCAATGCAAGTTATTAAATTCATTTTTCATGTTAAAACCCCGGATCTTTGTCACCAGGCCTTGGGCTATAGTGAGGCCGTTTCCCGTCTTTATGGTAGTGTGAATAGTTCGGGCCTTTCTTTCCAGGCGGAGTGGCAGGATCAATCCTAAGCTTTTCTTGGAATTTCCCGTCTACCATCTCACCGTAGCTTCCAGGACGCCCGTGTGGGTTTTCCACATAATGGTCAGGGATTTTCCTACCCTTTGGCAGAGAAACACCATCAGGAGTGACATGAATTACATCATCAGCATTTTTCACTCCCCTCTTTGCAGCAACTTCTCCAACAACCTCTGTTCCGGAAGCTACTTGTTTGCTTGCTGCCTTGGTTGAAGCGGCCAGCACCCCCAGACCAATCGCATCTCCGGTCACAGCAGGAGCTGCAACGTATTTTGTCTGTATCTCTAAGACACTTACGAACGTATCATTAAGACTACTGTTTATTCGTGCATAGGATGACCTGTCAGCAAGCCATATCACTCCTAATGCCGGACGAGAAAATGCCCAAGCTATTGCGGTTCCGCCGTAACAACCTATGGCAGCCATCGTCCCGGGCACCGCATCTAAAAAGCTGTGCCCATCCGGGTCAACATAAACCATGGGATTGTTGCGCGCATAGCTATACCGGTTCAGCGCCTGCGGATCATACCAATCCGGCACCACACTGTCCGCGCTCAAAAACCTCCCTAAAACCGCATCATACAACCTGGCATCGTAGTTGTACAGTCCGGTTTCGCCGTCCCACTCCTGGTCGGTGTAGGTGTAGTCCACTGTACCGGACTGGGGTTGGCAGGTCTTGCGCGGCTGGCCAAAGGCTTCGTACACCATGGAATCGGTCAGGTTGCCGGAAACATCAGTGACCACGGTGGAACTGCCCAAATGGTCCTTGTGATAGTAGTGGACGGTGGCGCCGGTGACCCTGGCCACGCGCCGGCCGCCGGCAAAGATGTACTTGACCGGTTGGCCGTTGCGGATCTCGTAGGTTTCATCCACATAGATGACGGTGCTGCCGCCGCTCTGTTTTTTCACCCGCCGGCCGTCGCCGTCATATGTCAACTGGGTGGTGGTGACCGGTCCGCCATCGGGTTCGTACTCAATGGTCAAGGGCATGTTTTCCGCATTGTACTGGATGCGTCTTTCCGGGTACGCGCCCGGATCGCCAAAATCGTAGCCGATGGTCAGGTTGCCGTTGTCCTCGTAGATCAGGGAGCGCTCTTGGCCCTCGGCCACCACCCGGCTGACGGCATGGGGCTCGGTGCCTTCGTAATACAGGCTGATATTGCGGCCCGACGGCTGCAAAAACGGTCCCACGGCGGTCTCTTTGGTCAGCCGGTGCAGGGTGTCGTACTGGTAGATGTAGCTGAAGTTGCGCAGGGTGTCGTAGATGCTGTGCACGTCGCCCGCGGCGGTGTAGTCGTAGCTGATGGCCATCAGCCCCGGAACCTCGATGGCCTCCACGCGGCCGGTGCGGCTGAAGTAATCGATCAGCGTGGATGAGCCGGGATACTCGATGGTGCCGGGCTTGCCCAAGTTGCTGTAGTCCGAGAGGCTGACACTGATGGCCGGGTCGGCGGCGGAGATCGACGCCGGAAGGCTTGTGCCGCTGTGGTAATCGTAAGCGACCCCATAGCCGTCCGGGTAGGTGATGCCGGTCAGATTGCCGGCCCCGTCATAAGTGTAGCTGAAGGGATAATCCTGGCCGTCGATGGTGACGGTTTTCTCAGTCACCCGGCCCATGTCGTCATAGGCATTGTAGGTGGTGGTGACCCCGCCTTTGGTCACTGTATACAACCGGCCGTTGCCGTTGGCGGCGGAGTCGTAGGTCAGGGCCACATCCGGCTCATCGGGTGATTCCTGGGTATATGTTTTGGATGTCAACTGGTTGCGGTCGTTGTAACCATAGGTGATGACCCGGCCCTGCTGGTCGGTGCGGGTGCGCACTTCGCCGTTGGGCTTGTAAGTGTAGACCCAGCGGCCCAGGTCCGGGTCGTCCAGCACGGTCAGGTGGCCCAGGGTGTTGCGGGTCATCGCGATGCGGTTGCCCAACGGATCGGTCACCCGGGTCAGGTCGCCCGCACCGTTGTAATTGTAATCCGTGTTTTGATTGTTGGCATCCCGGATGGTCTGAATGCGGCCCAGGTAATCGCGGTATTCGGTGGTGGATCTGCCGTCCGGGTCCGTGACCGTGCGGTTGAAGCCGCTGTAACCAATGGTTGTTGCAGCGGTGCCGCTCCCGTCTCGCGGACTTTGGATGCTTTTGGGGCGGTTGAGAAAGTCATACCCGGTCACGTTGCGATAGGGAGCTGATGAGGGGATGGAACTGGTGAAATAGCCGTAGCCCGAGGTAAAGAAAGGGCCTGCGGTGTTGTAATTCCTGCCGGCCCCGTCATAGTGGATGCGTGTTGTTTTGTGGTTGCCGTCGGCGCCGCGGATGGTTTTTTGAAGGATGCGGTCCAGGCCGTCGATATAGACATATTCGTCCTGGCCGCTGTTGATCCGGGTGATGGTGCGCCTGGGTCGCGCGCTGTCGTCATAGTCGATGGTTTTGACGCCCGGACCGGGGTAGTCCTCCTCTTGGACGCGGCCATAGCTATCGTAGTCGTAATTGGTGTTTCCACCGTTTTCATCCTGCATTCGTCCGGGTTTGCCCCACTGGTTGTAGCTGTAGTAGTTTGTGGTCAACCCTTCGAAGTTTTTGCTGCCCAGAAAGCTGTTGTCACTGGTGTAGCTGTAGCTTGTCCTGTTTCCGTTGGGATCTTCCTCCCATTGCAGGTTGCCGTTTCCGTCAAAGCCACGCTCAATGACGGCGTCGCTGCCGGAATTGTTGCGGTGTGTTTCCCGGGTGCAGTTACCGTAAGCGTCATAACCATAGGCAATATTCCTGGCGGTGACGCTGCCTTCCTGAATGCGCTGTTCACTGAGACGCCAGATCCAGTTTCCTTTTTCCGTATAATCCGTGGTGGTGGTCAGGGTGCCGGCGCCGCTGCCCGTTTGAATGGTTTGGTATACATGGCCGTAGGCATCGGAGCTGTGGTAGTGATAGGCATAGGCGGTGTCCGAAGAT
Organism: Desulfosarcinaceae bacterium; assembly: GCA_041557055.1. Taxonomy (GTDB): domain Bacteria; phylum Desulfobacterota; class Desulfobacteria; order Desulfobacterales; family Desulfosarcinaceae; genus JARRKU01. The sequence goes on along the minus strand of JBFFHG010000127.1, from coordinate 4,061 downwards.
ACGACGGCGCCGCCGCTGCGCAGATCGCTCTCTTGGGATACGGCCCGAACCCATTGGGCGCCGTTGTCTTCCAGGTCGATTTTTTCCCAGACATGGGTGGTGTTAAGATAGTCGGAACTCAGGTCGTCATCATAATTGGAAGCGGTGGCCCGTCCCTTGAGGTAATAGTCATTGACTGCAAAGGTCGTGGTCAATGTGGTGTCATTGGGATTGGTGCGGATGATGCGCCCCATGCCCAGGAACTCTCTTTCGCCAATGTGGTAGCGGGCGCCGGCATACTCATAACCGGTGGTGATATGGCTGTGGCCGATGCCGTCATTAATGACGATGGCGGTGACCAAATCGAGGGGATAGGGCAAATAGGCATGGGGGAAACCACCGGAGGGCTCGTGCACATCGTCCAAGGCTGTGGAAAGGGCGTAGTTGATGGTGGAAATCACCCCGTATCCATTGTTGACGGTCTCCAGCAGATCGGCATGCACGTCATCGCCGCTCAATCCCTGGGCAAGGTAGACATAGGTATTTTGGGTGTTGACCTGGGTGCTGTACTTGACCAGGTCGGCCAGGCCGTCGCCGTTGACATCCACAACGGCCGCGAATCCGCTGTTGGCGGTATCAATGTCATTGTGAGACGTAAAACAACCGCTGCCGTCCCCCAAATAGAGATACACCCGGTTACCGGTCCGAGGCCCTTTGATCAGGTCGGCCAGACCGTCGCCGTTGACATCGGCAACGTTCACATAGCCTTTATCGTTGGTTTGGTTGGTATCGGTCCGCCCGGCAGACACGAAGCCGCCGTTGCCGTTGGAGAAATAGGTATACACTTGGCTGCTTAATGCCGGGCAGAGGATCAGGTCGGAGAAACCGTCACCGTTGATATCGCCGAATTGGAGGGTGCCGGGATCGGTGACGTGCTCCAGATCGGTTCCCGCGGCGCAGGCGTCAAAATAACCGGCACCGTCGGCCAGATGCACATAAACGTAATGGTTCATGGCGTCGGTCTGGATAACATCGGACATCCCGTCGCCGTTGAGATCGGCCATAAAGACCCGGCCGGTGGAGTTGGACCGGCATAAATCGCTGAATAGTGCGCTGGTGTTGAATTTTCCGGTGCCATCGGCCAGATGGACGCGGGCGCCGCTACCTGGCGAGATAAATTGTACCAGATCAGCCAGACCGTCCCCATCCACGTCCGCGAGCTGGACTAAACCGGGATGAAAATTAGCGTTAAGACTCAGGGTTTGGCCGGCATAATTCAGATCGCCGTCGGATTCTCCCAGATAGGCCCGCGCCGTCACCGCGCCGTTCAGCCCCTGCTGGGCGATGACGCAGTCGGCTTTGCCGTCGCCGTTGATATCGCCGAAATGAACACCGCCAGGATTTGTACTGGCCTCCAGGGTGCTGGGGTTGGCGCCGGCAAATTGGGTGCTGCTGTTGTTCGACAGATGGACAACGACATTGTGGCTTCCCTGATTGAACTTAATCAGATCGGTTAACCCGTCGCCGTTGATGTCGGCAAAGTTGACCAGGCCCGGGTCGTTGGCGATGGTTGAGTTGCGCGTTTTGGCGCTGCCGGAAAAACGCACGGTGGTGCCCGAGGTATAGTCAAAGGTCGTCGGGGGCAAGACGGTGCCGGTGCCGGAGCCGTATTCCCGTATGCTTGTGAGCAGGGACCGACCCGAATGATCCGAGTAACCGTAATTCAATACATAGCGATGGGCCTGGGCGTTGCCGCCGTAGCATCGAATCTCCTTCAACCGACTGGAGGGCTCCACCCGCGTATGACTGGAATAGAGGGGGTAAGTGTCGTTGCGGGACTCGGTGATAAAACGGACATAAGAGCCCGCAGGCGCATAGTTGATCTGATAGGGGCAAATCTCCTCTCCGGCGGTGTTGGTGTAGCTCACTGTCAAGCTGTTGCCGTTGGCGTCCTCGATTTCATCCAACAGCCATTTGAAAACACCTTCGGAAGTGGCCTGACGCGAATTGGGTACGGTTCCGTATCTGTAAATGGTGCCGCTCTGCGTGCGCACTTCCCATCCGGAGGCGGCCCCATTATAATCATACCTGCTGAATTCGCCCTCGATCCGTGCGCCGTACTGTCCCGTGCCCCAATCGGTCCGGCGCACCAAGTCCACACCGTTGCATACAAAAGCATCATTGTCGTCAAAGTTGATCCGCCGCTTGGATGATCGCTGAATCGAGCCCAGATCAAGGCTCCAGCCGACGCCGACCCAGGTGCTCTGCCTGCTGCTGCTGTTATAAACAAGATCAATCTCGGGTTGAAGTCCCGTCCTTCCGGGCGCCACTTTGACGGGAAAGCGGTAAACCATGGCGCCGCTGTTGCCCGTGGTGCCGGGCAGGCTCTCATTATTGAGAATGCTTTGGTGAGGCACCTGGAGGTTTATATCCGGATCGTAATTCTCATCGGCACGGGCCGCGCCCCACCCAACGCAAAAAACGAAAAACAGTGTGAGAAGCAGGGCGATATTGTTGTTCTTATCCGTTAAGATTTTCATCTGGTCAGTCTCCCTGTTTTACTGGCGGCGGCTTATTGAACCTGCTTGGTGATGCTGCGCAGGCGTCCGATGGCATCGTAGCCGTAGGAGGTGTCGATTTGAACGGTTTGGCCCGCACCCATGATGACAACCGTGCGTGTTGCCGGTTGGGCGGCGTTGCCGGCAGTGTCGCTGACGTTGTATGTCACGGTGTAGTTGCCGGCGGTGTTGGGGTCCACGGAGCCTGTCAAAACCATGCTGCCGCTCAAATCGCCATCGCAATTATCCGTAGCGGTGGCTCCCGGTTCCGCATAGGGGGTGCCCACGCAAAGCACCAGGGGCGTTTCTCCCGACAAAGTGATCACAGGGGCCTGCACATCGACATATACGGTTCGAATGACTTGGGCGGCTGAATTTCCTGCGCCGTCCTGTACATTGTAGGTCACTGTGTAGGTTCCGGAAACAGCGGTGTTAACCGTGCTCACAACAGCGATTTGAGAAGATAAATCACCAATGCAGTCGTCTGTGGCTGTGGCACCGGCATCGGTGTAGCTTTGGTTAAGGCACAGGTGAACCGGATTCTGGCCGGTCAAGGTAATCAAAGGGGCCGTGGCATCGAAGGGGGCTTCACAGGAATCGATCACGCCATCCGCATCCGTGTCCGGATTGCCCGGGTCCATTGAACCCGCCTGGCACTCCTGCAGATTGGTGAGGCCGTCCGCGTCATCATCCATATTGGGGTCATGGGTAAGGTCTCCGAAATAGGTCATCTCGCAGCGGTTGGACAACCCGTCGTTGTCCTTCATGTTCACCACCAGCCGGGCCCCGGCCTCGATGCGGGTGCCCGGCTTGAGGATCGCCTCGTAGGTTGAAAGGGCGCTGACATTGGCTGTGGGGGTCAGAATCGCGCCATCGAATACGATCCCTTCGACGGAATCATAGCTCTGAGAGCTGTCGATCGCACCGGAGACCAGCAGGTCCGCGGCCCGGGCCTCGGGGGCCATGATCGCCAGGAGCGCGGCCGCCAGAATTAAAAATCCGTTTTTATGCTTCATCAGCCTCATCCTTTTTGAATGCTGCGCGGGCGTTTATGCTTTTGGAGGAATTTCTCATGAAACTTTTTTCCTGAATTATTCCCGGCCGGACAGTGTGGCTTCGATTTTAGATAGGCGCTGTTCGAATTCACATCTCACGGCAGATATCTCTTTTTTCAGAGAAGCCACTTCCTGCTCCAAATGGGTATTCTCGACCTCAAGATTTTGATTGTGCTCATTCAAAACCTTCACCGCCTCGATCAGCGGCGCCGCCAGCTTGCTGTATTCAACGGATTTGTATCCCTGACTGTCGGTGTGGACCACTTCGGGCAGGACTTGTTCAACTTCCTGGGCGATCACGCCGATCTGGCGGCCTTCGCCCAGGGATGGGTCTGTCCAGTGGTAGGATACCCCGCGAAGCCGGCTCACCATGTCCAGGGCGTTGTCGATAGTTTCGATGTTCTCTTTCCAGCGGGCGTCGGAGGGATTGTTAAAGGCGTTGGCCAAAACATTGCCATCGACATGAAGC
>JBFFHG010000126.1:0-7518 GCA_041557055.1 Desulfosarcinaceae bacterium | reverse complement strand
CCCAAAGGTCAGACTGGCCGAATACTTCATTTCGATACATTTTTCCTTTAAGTCCGGGGGGGCCGGTTTGCGCACGGTGGCCATGACAATCCACTGCCCCGGATGGATCAGACGGATGGTGGTGATCCCCTCGCCGTTGGTCTTGTTGGCATAGGCATAGTCTTCCTTCGCAGAAAAACCGACGTAGGTTGCGCAAACCTGGCAAAATCTGGCCGGGCGGCCGTTGTGCAGGACCTTCAGGGCCAGTGTGTCGCCGGCTTTTTTCAGGTAGGGATTCTCCAGGGGAACGATCTCGATACCATGCCCCACCGGATTGGTAAAGGTCTCCGGGACCGGTTGGCCGACGCTGATCAGGGCTTTGGCGTAATTTTCAAAATAAAGGCTCAGGATCACATTGTCCAGTCCTTCCTGGCTGCCGAGTTTATGGCGAATACGACCGCCGTCCTGATACATGGTGTAATAGCCGTGCGCAGTGGCGGCCGAGACGGTATAACCGCCTTGTTTTTTAAGAATCAGCGGCGTGGCCAGAAAGCCGCCCTGGCCCGGCTCTAAATCACTGTCGCCGCCGCCGGGCTTTATCAATTTAAAGGTTTCGAGCTTCCCGGCATCCAGAAAATCGTGCAACGGGAATCGATGGCCGAACCAGAAGTAGACCTTTGTGTGGGCGCCGGTGCGCTTGCTGAAAGCCGGTGCGTAATCGGTGGCGTTGAGCCAAAGGTTGTGGGCCCATGCCGGTTGGAAAACAACAAAAACAGCCAGAAAGAGGACAATACAAATTCTGCCGATTGAATAATTTTTCACAGTTGAATCTCCTTTCGTGTTGACGTTTGGTTGGTCTGTTCATTTCTACAACGATGCGCTCAGCTTGGCATAAAAGAATCGGCCGCGCTCTTCGTTCAGGTACAGGTCCGATTTGTCCGCCAGGCGCACATCGCCGATATTTTCCACGCCCAGGTGCAAGTCGACCTTGATCGCGGTTTTCTCCAATAAGGTTTTATGGACGGCGGCATGCCACAAAAAGTAGGCCGGTACGCCTTCCAATTCGTCGTTGTCGTTTTCAAAAACCTGCTCGCCGATGTACTGGTAGCGCAGAATCGCATTCAGCCCCAGGGAGGGCAGAGAGTATTTCAGTTTTGCGTTGATGGTATGCTCCGGCCGGCCTTCAAGTTCCCGGTCATTCCCGGTATCTCTGGCGTCCAGGTAAGTATAACCGGACGACAGATGCAAACCGTAGGGCAGCGTGACCCCGAACTCGGTTTCCACACCCCGGGTGCGGGCCGAGTCGAGATTATCGGCCTCGAAAATCCTGGTGCTCCCGTCCACGCCGATCCGGTTCCAACGGATCAGGTCATCAATGTCGCTGTGGAAATAAAACACCTTCGCAGTGACGCGCGATCCGAAGTATTCCACGCCGGCCTCGTAGTTGTCCGAGGTTTCCGGTTTGACATCCGGGTTCCCGAGAAAATGATGGGGGCCGGTTTGGGCGCTATAGCCCGGCGACACCTGTTTGATGGTGGGAGCATTGAACGCCCGGCCGTAACCGGCCTTAAGGTTGATCCTTTCCGTCAGGCGGTACAGGGCATAGATACGCGGCGAAAATTCCGACCCGGAGAATTCGTGCTCATCCCAGCGCAAACCGGGGGTAAGCAGCAAACGCCCGGATATTTCCACCTCGTTTTGCAGGAACAGGGCCGTGTGGGTGGCCTCGTCTTCGCCGCCGATCCCTTCCAGGGATTCGGCCGCAAGGGTTTCCAGCCGGTATTCACCGCCGAGGGTGAACAGATTGCCGCCCAAGGCAAAAGATGTCTGGGCATCGAGCACATCGTTGGTGACGGTATCGGGGGTTTCACTGGTGCTGCCGCTGGCATCCATGGTCTTTGTGCTGAGTTTATCGATTTTGGATTGATAGATATTTATCTTCGATTGGGCCGGGCCGATCGTGCCATGCCAGCCCAAACCGATCAAGTGTTTATCCAACTCGTAAACGGTTTCATAGTATCGGCTCCGGCTGTCGATGCTGCGCAGTTCCCGCTCTTCATCGATGATGTCCGCATACAACTCGAAACGATGGTCAGGACCGGGGGTAAAGGTGATTTTGGCGTTCAGGCTGCGCACCTCTTGTCCCTCAATGTCGTATAATTTTTCATCTTCCGGATCGGTTACGGGGTCGTTCTTGCGATACGCCGTTGCCAGAGAGATGCCGATGCGCTCCTCGGCAATGGGACCGCTGACATAGGCGCCGTAATCCCGGGCATCACCGCCGTTGTCATCATCGAGCCCCCCTGCGCCGGCGTTAAAGCCGCCGCGCCATGTTTGCGTCGGCGGACGGGTAATGATATTGACAACGCCTCCCAGAGCTTCCGATCCGTACAGTGAAGAAAGCGGACCACGGACAATTTCGACACGCTCGATGCTTTCAACAGGCACCCACATATTCTCGAAATCGGAATGGCCCATGGTGGCATTGCTGGCGGCAATGCGTTTGCCGTCGATCAGGCTCAGCACATGACGATTCTCCGTACCGCGAATGGAGATGGTCTTCCGGCCGCCGGCGCCCCGCCCGATCAGCGTGACACCGGCGGCTTGACGCAGAATATCCGTGATGTCCCGAACCGGCAGATCCTTGATCTCATCGGCCGTGATAACGGTTACGGCACCCGGGGCGTCTTTTAAGGAGATTGACGTACGCGTGGCCGTGACCACGGTTTTTTCCATTTCCGTTTCAGCAGGCGGCGAAGCAGGAGTGGCGGGAAAAGCCGTTGGAACGGCGCCCAGCATCCATCCAAAAGTAAACGACACAACAGGCAACAGTCTCCTCATTCAATTTTCTCCTTTGGGTCTGCACCGGCGCCCCCCCCCTTCTTTTACCTTTGCTTAATAAAAAAGAGACGGTGACCGCCGATAAATGCGTGGTTTTATCGTTTCGCCGGGGAGCATGATATCCCCGACGTTGCACGCTTTTTTCCTATCCGCTCTTTCCCTCCGCCCTGCGCTGCCGGATCAGGCGGTCTATTTGCTTCAGGGCCTTATGCGCAGCCTCACGGTGTTCGGAAAAACGGGCGGCGGCTTGAAAAGCGCTTCGGGCTTTTTCAAGTCGATCCATATGCACCGCACAGTACCCCATGATCAGGGCGCTGTGTCCGTCATTGGGGGCTGCCTGTATACTGCGGGCCAGGGATTGGTAGGATTCGGCATATTGGCCCTGATTGTAAAGAAGTCTGCCCAGCATGCGGTACAAACCGGCGTCCGGTTGTTGGGCCAGGCCTTTTCGAAGCCAGACCGCGGCCTTGTCCGGCCGGTGGGCGACCATATAGGCGCTGGCGATTTTTTGATAGTCCGCCGGGCGGGCTGACAGGGATGCCGCTTTTTCGTACTGCCATGCGGCTTTCAGGGGAACATCGGCCAGGCGGTACAGGTCTGCCAGCAATATCAGATCTTCTTTTTTTGACTGCCCGGCCCCGGCTGTCAGATCGAGATGGATTTGAAACGCTGCCGCCGCGTTTCGGTACTCCTTCAGTCGCATGTACACATGGGCCAGCACTTTCCACCAGCGGGGGGTGTCTCCGTCTTGGCGGATTATTTTTTGCAAGGCGCCCACGGCTTTGGCGGATTGGCCTGTTTCGATATAGGCATTGGCCAGGGTCTGCAGCCAGTCCGCTTTTACCTGCCTCAAAGGCCGGGTGCAGATCTCCTCCAGCAGGGGCAACGCCTTGTGGGGTTTCTTGCTCAACATCCGGCAAACGGCGGCCTGAAACACAAGCTCAGGCTCATTTTCAGTAACCAGCGCCCGGGCCCTGAGCATGTATTCGGCCGCCTGATCGTACTGCTTCAGATCGAAACAGACCTTTCCCATGTTGCGCCATACGGCCGCGTCTTGGGAATGACGCTGCACGGCCAGACGGTAACATGCCAGGGCCCCACTGTTTTTGCCCTGCCGGGCCAGCGCATTACCCAAGGTAAACGGAACCAGATAGTGACAGTTTTGCTTTTGTTCGTTGAGGTAATTTGACAGCATTTCTCCGGCCCGGACATCTTTTTGATCCGCCATCAACTGCTGCGCCTGGTAAAGAACACGTTGCTCTTCCAATGACAGTGGCCGTCCGCCGTCCGCCGACGCATAGGGACAACCCATCAAGGCTGCCAGGATCAGGAGTGATCCAAAGAACCATAACCGGAACCAAAGGTATTTTAACTGCAAATCCGGCTGTCGCCGCCGGGGCTCTGTGTAGTATTTCATCCCGACGCCTGCAACCTGAAGACAATGGTGGTGGTCACCCACGTGGACACGGGCCGTCCGGCCACCTGCCCGGGTTTGAAACGCCATCCGGACAGCGCGTTATGCACACTATGGTCGAAGATATCGGCCGGCTGTGCGCTGAGGATCCGGATATCGCTGACACGGCCGTCCGGGGCGACCAGGAACTTCACCTGCACTTCACCGTCCAAATTGAGTCGCCGGGCGCGATAGGGGTATTGGGGACGACCTTTGACCACCGCCACCGGGGCCCGATCCACCTCGGATTGGTCATACATTATTTTCGGGCCGCCGGAGGGGAGCGGGGCGGATTGGGTTGAGGGGGCCGCCACGGCCGGGCCGTCCGCCAGACCGGGGGCAAGATCGACGGCCGGCATTTCAAAATCCATGGAAGCCGGGGGCGGCGGTTTATCCAGCGCCACGGTATCGATTTTATCCGGCACCGGATTCGGCTTGGTTTCCGGCGGCGGCGGCGCATCGGCCTTGGGCCGGTCCGGTTCATGTTCTGGAAAACGCACGAATTGAACCGCCCGGAAGGTCTCGCCAGGCTGCGCCGCGGCCATGTCGGAGATCCGGGGCATCAGAAAATGGGGCAGAACGACAAACAGCAAGACGTTGATACCCGTCACGACACCGAAAATCACAGCGCTTCGCTGACGCAGAAGGCCGATCATGGCCGGCGGCCTTCGGGGTGCTTGGCTGCAATACTGACATTGTCGGTGCCGGCCAGACGGCACTGGTCCATGACATCCACAACAATGCCGGTGTCGCTGGAACGATCGGCCACAATAACGGCCGCCGCCCGAGGGTGCTCGGCCAACGCATTTTCCACGTGGGCACGGACCATGCGGATATCGATGCGTTGCTTGTCCATGTAAATCTCCCCCCCGGCATCAACCGCAATAAAGATATTGCTTTTTTCCCGGGTTCGGGCGGTAACGGCACTGGGGCGCTGAACGTCGATACCGGTTTCCTTGACAAAGCTGGTGGTGACCATAAAAAAAATCAACAGCAGAAATATCAGGTCGATCAGCGGGGCCATGTTGATTTCGTCATCGTGTTGAGCGCTTCTGAGTGATTGCCGGGCGTTGATCACGACAGGCACCTCCTTGCAGCCATGATGGTTTCCGCCAAACGATTTTGCAGCCGACGCGCCTTTTGGCGCATCAGGCGTGCCATGAACAGTCCCGGAATACCCACCAGCAGCCCGCTCTGGGTCGTCACCAACGCTTCGGAAATTCCGGCGGCCAGGGCTTTGGCGTTACCCGTGCCGAAACAAGTGATGGCCTCGAAGGTGTTGATCATGCCGGTGACCGTTCCAAACAACCCCAGCAAGGGCGCCGCCGCTGCAAGCGCGGCGATCAGGCTCAACGACCGCCGCAACCGGTTTTTTTGGTGCAGGCCGTGGTGTTCAAGAATACGGCGGTCCAAAACGGCCTCTCCACTGCGCTGACGCATCAACGCCCGGATGACCGGTGCGCAAAGGCGGCTGGCGGCGGCCGGCGGCAGCGGGCAGCCGTCAAGCTCGCAGATCCGGCCGGCGCCGCGCTCAATTTTCTCCATACTTCTGAAAAAGAGCAGGCGCTCCACAATCAAGGCCCAAACCGCCACGGAGAGAACGATCATGGGCAGCATCACCACGCCGCCCTGTTGAAAATAGGTCCAGGCGCTGTAAAAGAGATCCATCGGTCCCATCCCCTTATCCCTCCATGTCTGCCAAGCGGTTCTTGAATGGCTTTTCCAGATTGCATTCACGGCAGATAATGTTGCTCAGGGCCAACGCTTTTTCTTCCATGTCGCCGACAATATGTTCCACGCGGCGCTTCATGAAGGTGTGGACCAGCATAATCGGAATGGCCACAGCCAGCCCCACCATGGTGGTGACCAACGCTTCGGAGATACCGCCGGCCATCAACCGGGGGTCGCCGGTGCCGTAAAGCGTAATAACCTGAAAGGTGCCGATCATGCCGGTGACCGTCCCCAGCAGCCCCAGCAAAGGCGCCACGGCCGCCATCACGTTCAGGGCCGGCAAGAAACGTTCAAGACGGGGCAATTCTTTTAAAATGGCTTCCTGCAAAATATTCTCAAGGGTTTCGCGCGCCTCGTTGAGAGCTCCCAGGCCGGCCTTTAAAACATTGCGCACCGGCCGACCCTTTTCCCGGGCAATGATATCGTGACATTGAGACCATTGGCCCTGCTCGGCAAGTTCATTAACGCGCCCCATGAGCCGGTCCGTGTTGGCATGCACTCGGTTCAGGAAAAAGAGCCGCTCACAGGTCAACACCAATGCCGCGAGCCCCAGTGCCAAAATAGGCCAGATCAAAATGCCGCCCTGGCGAATTTTATCCAGCACGGTGGTGCGATGGGCCACGCGCCCCATGGCCGTGCCGGCGGACGGATCCATGTATACATTCTCGGACTTGCCGGCCATGTAGGCCTTGAGGTTGCGGCGCATCCCCCAGCCGGGGGGCGAGGCCAGGGCCTTGAACTGCCGGGTGGCCTGGCCATAACGCAAAAATCCGACCCGTTTGCCATCGCTATAGGCGGCCGTAAACGGACCGATGGTCAGCAATCGGCCGAAGGCCGGCCGGCCTTCGGCATCGATAAAAGCGCCGTCAAAACAATCCACTTCACCGGTCATGCGGATCTCTTCAAAAAACAGATCCGCAAGGATGTTCACAGCTTCAAGATCGGGGAAACGATCCGGGTCCGAAACCCGGGAAAGACCGTCCAGTCGACGTGTCTCACGGGCCGTGAAATGAGAGTGCGCCAGAACCGCAGACAGATCCCGGGCGGCCTGGCGGACCACACCGGCATACCCGGCCAGGTCGGTTTTGTCCTCGGAAACCCGGGCGGCCAGCTTGGCTTCCTGCGCCTCCAGCCGGACGCCCTGTTCAAGCAGGGTCCGGGTCCGGGCTTTCAAGGCATTCACTGCGGAGCGCGTATCTGCGATGGCTTTTTCCAGGCGCTTGCGATCCTGCAGGATCTGCTCCCGGCTCTCTTGGGCGTGGGCCCGGGCGGCCTTGTAAGCGGCCTGCGCTTTTTGGGTGACAACGCGCAAATCCGCTGCCCGGACCGGTCCCATGAACAAACAAGCCTCAATAATGACAATTGCGATTGCTATCCACTTCATGGTGCTTCAATCCTTCCCAGGGGCAGTTTGACCATATCGACCGGGCGGCGCCGCAGGGCCATTTCACAGGCCTGGTTGATGGCACGTTCGTAGCGGGCGGCCAGCGGCTGCCACGCGGCAAGGGCTTTGT
>JBFFHG010000125.1:0-7520 GCA_041557055.1 Desulfosarcinaceae bacterium | reverse complement strand
GCGGCAGCCAGGTTGGTGTTGACAAAGATCATGGCGATGCTTTTGTCGGCCGTGGTGGTGGAGCCGGGATTAAACCCGAACCACCCCAGCCACAGGATGAAGACGCCCAGGGCGGCCAGGGGCATGTTGTGGCCCATGATGGCCCGGGGTTTGCCGTCCGGGCCGTATTTGCCGATACGCGGTCCCAATACGATGGCGCCGGCCAGGGCGGCCCATCCGCCCACAGAGTGTACGACGGTGGAGCCTGCAAAGTCGATAAAACCCAATCCTTCGAGCCAGCCCCCGCCGTTTAACAGGCCGCCCCAGGCCCAACTGCCGAAGATGGGGTAGATGATCGCGCTGACAATGGCGCTGTAAACGATGTAGCTTACAAATTTGGTTCGTTCGGCCATGGCGCCGGAGACGATGGTGGCGGCGGTGGCGGCGAATACCACCTGAAACATCCAGAAGGCCAGCACCCAGGGGTCGCCGTCCGGGGTGAAATCACTCAGGAAAAAGCCGGAAGTACCGAACCAGCCCGTATTGGTGGCGCCGAACATCAAGCCGAATCCTATGGCCCAAAAGACAACCGAGCCCACTGAAAAGTCCATGAGGTTTTTCATCAGAATATTGATGGCGTTTTTGGCGCGGGTAAAACCGGTTTCCACCATGGCGAACCCGGCTTGCATAAAAAAGACCAGGGCGGCCGCAATCAGGGTCCACAGATAGTTGGCGTGGGTTTGGACCAGTTCAACGGCCGCTTTGTTGCTCATGGCGGTGGGGACGGAATCTTCGGCCCAAGCCCGGGCAGCGCCTGCCAGAACGACTATCAATCCATACAAAAAGAGTTTAATTGCTTTCATTGTATCTCCTTTTTTACTTCCGGCCTTTTTCCAAAGGCAGCAGGTCAAATCCGTTTCAGATGGCGTCCGGTCCTGATTCGCCGGTGCGGATGCGCACGGCTTGCTCAACGGGCATGACGAATATTTTGCCGTCGCCGACCTTGGTGGTGTTGGCGTTTTCAACGATCGCGGCAACGGCCTTGTCAGCCATTTCCGAAGAGACGACCAGGTCGATTTTTACTTTGGGTATAAAATCCACCTGGTATTCGGTGCCCCGGTAAATCTCCTTGTGGCCGCGTTGGCGGCCAAACCCTTTGACGTCGCTGATGGTCATGCCGGATATCCCCAGTTTATTGAGGGCATCCTTGACCTCATCCAGTCGAAACGGTTTGATGATCGCTTCAATTTTTTTCATGTCGAACTCCTCTGATGTAGGGTTTTCCCGGGATCGCTGGCAATTTACTTTTCTGAATTGAGCAAAGGGTGTGCCATGGTTGAAATATGAAAATAACTATTTGAAAATAAATACTAAAATTATTTTCGAAATAAATTTATAAATTTAAATTAAAATACATAAATGAAATAATATAAGCTTAAAAATACAGATATGTTATATCGGGGCGAAACATTGGGCGCACGAATGAACAGCCATCGCCGGTTCGCTGGATTGGACGATGATGTTATCCAGGTCGGGACTATTTTTGCAAAGCATCTCAGCGTTCAGGATGGTGAACTGCATCCATCCTTCGGAGGGTTGAACAGGTCCGAAGCGATCCGGACTCCGGTATTTTTATAGGGGTTCAGCCTCTTACGTTTTCGTCGGAAAGACGAATGCAGTCGTTCTGATGGCCATGTTTTCGAAAAAGAAATTTAAGTTCCCTTCCGGAGATGGTGAAAATGCAAAACAGACGATCCCGTCGCAAAGGCGTCCGCATATATATTCATTTCTCAGCGCTGCAAATGATGATGAAATCATATCCAGGAGTGTTGCCTGACCAGGGGGGGGATATGAAAAGCGGGATTGGCAATGCCGCCGGTATTACCGGCAACCAGTTGCAGGCGGTGTTGGATGCGCTGCAAAATTCGCAAATCGACTGATTTGCATATCTGAAAATCGGAACAATCTTGCGGGCGGGGTCGGAAACGAAACAACCCTCAAACCCTGCCCGCAAGAATGGATAAACCGGATGCGAATTTTAAAATCACCGCATATTTTTCAGCTCTTCCGCCTCGGCAACGCCTTCCATAATTTGTTTGGCGGCATCCGTCATGGCCATTTGAGCCACTTTCGCGCAAATTGAGCGGGCTGAAAAGCCGGACATCAGTCCCTTGCTGGTTTGGCCGGCACCGGCGGCGGTCTGGGTAAAGAGCTTCTCACCGGCAGCGTTGAAAATCTCCATGCGGTAGACCATTTCGGCGGTATAGGGGTTGTAGGCCGGCATGGGAATCTTGGCATTGAATTTTACGATGGATGGCTTCAAAATAAGATCCACCGGTTCGGCGGGCGTCATGGAATCAATGGTTACGACTTTGTCGAACAGTTTGGCCGAGCACGCCTGAAACAACTGCATTGTCTGGTCGCCGATCGGATAGACCATTTTGTCCACCGGACTGGTGGTGACAACATATTCATAGGTTTTCAGCTCCGGCGGAATGCAAAGGGCGGCCGTCCGGTGATAGGGCTTTAGCTGCGACAAATCCGGTGAAGGGGGCGGGTCCATTTTCAGCGGCATTGCGCAACCGCTTGCCAGTGCCAGTATCATTGCCATCCCAACCAAGGTCTTTTTCAACTGCATTGCTTGCCTCCTTAATTGTTATCCGTTATACCCGTGAACAGGTCCTCGATGATCTTGGTGACCACCTGGGACTCTTCGAAATTAATGGGTTTCCAAAGGCCCTGGTTGGTCCAGAGCACTTCGGCGTTGCGGCCATCGATCATCAGGGCCTTGATAAGGGCCCCCTGGGAAAAGTGCGGGGTATAGATCGTATAGACGAAAAAGGAATCCCCATTGGCCATTGCCCGGCTGTAACCGCCGGCGTAGCTATTGGCCGTACCGATGACGGTCATGCCGATTTTGCCGGCCACCATGCCGGCGTTTTCCACGATCTGCTTGCCTTCCAACAGGACAATGACATCCGCGTCGTATCGGCGGGCCAGTGCCTGCACGGCGGCGCGACCGCTGGCGGTCTCAAGAAAAAGCGGTTCGGGCTGGTATGGCAGATGGACGGGGTTGGTCAGCTCCATGGCTGTATGCCCGTCGCGTCGCAATGACTTGAGTTGGGCGGCATCATTTTTGTCGCAGGGGATGACGATCTCCCATTTGTCTTTGAATCCGGTGTCCATGGCGGTGATCAGGGCCTGCTGTGCCTTGACGGACGCCTCTTGCGCAACTGTTTCGCTGCTGAAGCCTCGTTCGATTACGGAAAAAGCGGGCGTCACCAGGAGCATCCGCCGTATCAAAGGCAGGCCGAACTCGGGCACGGGGGTCCCATCGGCCTGGTGGAGGCGCTCCAGATCCAGGGAGATGACGCCGCTGTCGGGTGTAACCGCAACGCGTCTGGACACATACCCTCTTTTTTCGATTTGGAGCCAAAGTTTATTCCGGGGGCCGAATTCAACGTTTTTTTCCAATGGTGTCGGGCCTGCCACCGCTTGCAGGCCCAAATTGTTCCCGCCATCGGCCGCGATGCAGACCAGGGCGTCGGAAGGGGCTGTGGTCACCTTCAGGGGGTGTTTTTTTGAAGTGGCTGCGCAACCGGCCATTGCCCAGATAACCAGAAGTGTTCCGGCAAGTGTGATGGCCGTTCGTGCCGCGCCCTGAGAATGAAAAGTCGTCGCCTTGATCATGTCTGTTTCCCCTCGTCGCAACTTTTGGTCAGCTTCCGGTTTTCAGTTGTATGGCCGCATAGCATCTGCACAGACCCGTTCCTGACATCGACCGGTACGTTTTCCTTTTCAGCAGGAACGCATTTACCGGCTCGAAAAGCTTTAATTGTAATGAAATGCCGTCGATTGAAACCGAAAAGGCATCCAGGATCCTTGGTGTCGGGTGGAAAAGGAACGGAAGCCGTTTCAGTACTTGAGCAATATGCCAGTACGACTACTGTATGTCAATAATCATGTCGATACAGTATGTTAAATGGCGACGGCGAAGGCGGGGCGGACCGGGGGGGGAGCTATCCCCCCCCCAGTCTGGAATGATACCGGACATGGCTAATAATTTCCAATCGGTGCTATGCGTGTGCAATACTTGCCAAAGCACTCAGCGGCGGACGTTCCATTAATATATCGGCGGTAGTTCCCGGTAGCCGCTCAAGCTGCTTTGGAGTATGGTTTTGTCATTCCACGCTTTGTGAAAAACCTTTGGCCGCCCCATGGCCGGTCCGACTTTGGATTTGGGCAGTTCGCGAGTCAGCCAGCCGGATCGCGGTGCCGTGAACATGCCCCACAGGGGAATCCAGGAGAGGGTGAAGAGCCAGTAAAAAGAATAGGGGAAGGCCCATTGCCAGCCAAACCACCCGCCGCGCCGTATTTGATGCACTATGGCCGGCAAGGCCGAGCCGACAAGGCAGCCGGCCCCCAGTATCATCAAGGTGGGCAGGGGCGATAACAAGAGTTGAGCGAGCACGGCAACCTTGAAGCTTTCACCGATTGTCATACGCACCAGTTGGGTGATGCTGAAAAACCGCACCCACCCGCCGCCGCTGTCATTTGAACGAAAACGGCGGGCTATGAAGGAGAGCATCACCAGATTTTCACGAACATTGCTGCGCGCCCATCGCAGCAGCATGCGCCGCAGACCGGCGTAGGTGACCGGCATCTTGGTGAGCACCACGGCATCCCGCTGGTAGACCACGCGGTGCCCGAGACCTATCACCAGATTGGTCAACGCCCGGTCCTCACCGATGGCAGCGGCCACGCCCATGAAACTTTGGCCGGCCCAATCCGCCAGGTGGGGCTTGATCACCTTGGCCCGGTAGGCTGAAAGCGCTCCGGGGGTGCAAAAAACACCACCATAGACGCTTTGGCCGGAGCGAATAAAATCAAAAGCGCTGGTAAAGGAGACCTCCATCATTTTCGGAATGGCCCCTTCGGATAGATTCAACACCCTTACGTTGCCCGCCACCCCTCCCACGCGCCGGTCTCTGACCATGGGGCTGACAATTTGACGCAACGTATCGGGCAATACCTCGGAGTCCGAGTCAATGGTGATGTAACACTCTCCGGCGGCCTGGGCAAATCCGGCCATCAGGGCATGGCGTTTGCCTTGATTGTAGGCCTGACGAATCAGTTGCACGCGTTTGGGAAACTGCGTTTGCGCCCGTTTCATCCATCGCCAGGTGTCGTCCTGGGAGCCGTCATCCACGCAGATGACCTGCATTTTTGCGGCAGGATAGCGGCTGCCCATCACAGACCGGACAGTTTGCAGAATCTGGTCGCCCTCGTTAAAGGCGGGGATCACCACGGTGATAACAGGCAGGTCGCTGTCGGCCACCGGTGCATAAGCGCGGTAACGGAAGGCAAAACAGATACGCCAAATGAGCGTGGCAAGCGCCATGACGGTCAGCCCGGTCGCCAGATAGTCCTTTATCGACCAGGACCCGCTAGATCCACCAAAGGGTGATGTGTTTGTGGCCGTTACCTGCCACCAGGTTAACAAAACGACTGCCGCTAAAACTGTAAACAGCAGCCAGGGATAGTATAAATCAGCATTAAAACGATATGGTCTTCTAGATCCATTGTATTTTTTCAACATGTTTTATATTGTTTCTTTTCTCCTTAGGGGGAGGAGAGGCCATCAATATAGCAAGTTTTTTTTAGGAGTCAATAGAATTTTAGTGCCGGGCATAAACCGTTGAAAAAGGAATTGGGTGAAGGCGAAATAAAAGGGGCTATCAAGCATTGACAAATGTGGTATAAGAGAGCCCTTGAGTTTGGCACGGGTTTGAAACCATTTGCGATTATCATTTCAGGAGATCCTGCAATGTTATTTAAAAAGAACAGCACGTTATTGTTTGCGCTGATCATGTGCGTGGCGTCATTCATACTGATTATGTGCATCTCTTGTGCGACGCCGTCCATAAGGACGGGGGAACAGCATATAAACAGCCGCCTTTTGGCGGAAAACAGCATGATGAAGAGACGCCTGCCCCTTATCGAGAGGGAAAATGATGTCCTTAGAAAGGAAAATTTTCAGCACAGAGCCAAGATTCAGGATCTGGAGACCAAGATCAAGAAGCTGGACTCGGAACTGACGCTGCTTGGCGAAAAGTACGTGAACGATATGGCCGCCGGTGAGGAACAGATCGGTAACCTTCAGGAAACAATCCAAAAAATAGTAAAAGAGCGCACGAAAAGAATCGATGCGCTTCTTGCCCTTAACACCGCCCTTGAAAAAAAGATGGCCCGTGAGGTGCAGGCGCTCAATGAGCAAATTGCTGTGCAAAAAAGTGCATTTGGAAAGGAACGAGATCAGATTGTACGGGAAAATTCCGAAAGGGAATTGAATCTGTCCGCCCAGATAGCCGACCTGAAGAAAAATCTGGATACCAAAGATCTGGAGATATCATCCCTTAAAATAGCCATCCGTGAGATTTCGGCCAAACTCGGTGAGGCAAACGTTTTGGCTGAAGCGTTAAGAAAATCCCGGGATGAATCTGTAACCGAACTTGAATCGGTAAAAGCGATCAATGCCGCGTTGACCAAAAAAATAAACGCCCTCTACAATGTGTTGTCAACTAACAACGGCCAACCCAAATTGAACGACTGAGCGGAAGATCATGCTCAATCTCATGGTGATGACCAATATGCTGATTTTAATTTGGCCCAAAGCCTGGGCACATGGTGTCTTGACATTTTTTTTAACCCTTTTGCTGTTTTCCACAACGACCCGGGCCGAAACAAGCTTTTCGGTGCTGCTGACTTCAAACCTGCAAGGGAAATTTTCCCCGGATATCGAAAACCAGGAGACCACAGATCCGCTGCTTCTTTTAGGACAGAATATCGTGTTCGAGCGCGGCAATGGCATCGATCTCTACATTGATATGGGCAACGCCCTTTATCCCGGAATTCTGTCCAAGTACAGTTCAGGTTCGATCATGATGGATTTCCTGGATCATTTTTCATGCGAGGCCGTTCTCGTCTCTTCCAAAGATCTGCAGATCGGCACAAAAAATCTCGAGTTTCTGCAGAAAAGCAAAAAGGTGCGCCTGTTGTCTTCAAATATCGTGCAGGAAAAAAAATCGATATTTACGCCCTGGTTCGAAGTCGACAGGGCGGGCGTCAGAATTGCTTTTTTAGGCGTATCTTCAAAAAAAATCAGATTCGACCTGGCTGAAAAGGATCTTTACGGCTATGGCCTGGTTGAAGAGAAAGAAGCCCTTGAGCCCCTGTTGAACGACATCCGGGCAGCCGGCATCGAACATGTCATTCTGCTCTCCGGTCAGACGCTCAAGGATACAGCCGCAATTCTCGAAACATATCCGCAGATCGCAATGGCGCTCTGCGGTGGTGATTATACCGGCCGGTTTTTTGCCGGCAAGGCTTCGCGGGTGGATCTAGCCGACGGCAGATCCATTGTAATGGCGGATGACAGCGTCGATTATTATCGCCTTAAGCTCGTCATTGACGACACCATCAAAGTCCAAGCCCTGGAACCGGGAAAAGCCGGCCCCATTCCCACAAAAAATTACTATTAT
>JBFFHG010000124.1:0-7538 GCA_041557055.1 Desulfosarcinaceae bacterium | reverse complement strand
GTCCGATCCAGATCGGCAGCACCTGGTCCTTTTCCTCACCTTTGAGGAGAACGATAGGGTTCTCGCGGTTGTCCCTGACGAGTCCGCCGATTTCAACCTTGAGAAACTGAGGCTCTTTGACGCCTCCGGCCGAATTGTATTCTCTTCAGAGGCGGCCGAAGTCGGCCGGATCAACGCCAAACCCTACTTTGTCCAAGAGGTGGCCAAAGGTCGTCTGTACTCCCAACTGGTGGCCAAAGGCATGCGCACCCAGGACGGTCAAACCCTGAACCGCGATGTGGTTGAAGTTTATGTTCCGGTGATGAAAAACAGCACTTTTTTGGGTGCTTTTGAGATCTATTACGATATCACCGCGGCCAAACACCATCTGGATCTTCTTTTACGGCGCAGCAACACCACCCTCGGGGTTATCGCCCTGATCATGATATCCGTTGTGGGAATGGTTTTATTCAAAGCCGGCGCCGCCATACTGGCCCACAGCCATATGGACCGGGCCCTGCATGAAGCCCACACCATGCTGGAAAGGCGGGTCAGGGAACGCACCGAGGATTTGATTGCGGCCAACAAAGACCTTCAGATGGAGATTCTGGAGCGGCGCATGGCCGAAGCCAACCTGCGTGAAAGTGAAAAGCGCTTTCGGACCCTGATCGAGACGATTCCCCACGGCATCCAGGAGATCGACCCCCACGGCATGATTACCTTTGCAAACCCGGCCCACGTCAATATATACGGATGGGAGCCAAAAGAGGTGGTGGGCAAGTTCATTTTCGATCTGGCCGCGGGAGAGGATACCCGCCGCCAGCTCAAAGAGCATTTTGCTTTTGTTCTGGAGCACCAGCCGCACCCCAGCCCCTGGTTCGGTAAGGAGCTCACTCAGGACGGGCGTATCATCGACACCCAGGTGGACTGGAACTACAAACGGGATGTCCAGGGCCGGATATTGGGGTTCACCACTGTCATCTCCGACATCACCCATCGTAAAAAGGCGGAAAAAGCCCTTCTGGACAACCTGACGTTCATGAACACCCTCATTGACACCATTCCCAACCCCGTGTTCTACAAGGATGTCGACGGGCTTTTTCTGGGGTGCAACGTGGCCTATGCCCGGACCCTGGGGCTGCCTAAAGAAAAGATCCTCGGCAGACGCCTCATTGACCTGGAATCCAACATCCCCGGCGCCATGGCCGATCATTATCATCATCAGGACCGGTTGCTTATCCGGAATCCCGGAATTCAGACCCAGGAATCCCAGATTCTTTGCGCTGACAAGGTTCAAAGAGACTTCGTGTTATACAAGGCCACTTTCAGCGACACGGCAGGGCAGGTGGCCGGCATGGTGGGCATCATGCTGGACATCACCGAGCTTAAAAAAGCTGAGCGTGAGCGTCACCAACTGGAGCTGCAACTCCAGCAGACTCAGAAAATGGAAGCTCTGGGTACCCTGGCCGGAGGCATTGCCCATGATTTCAACAATATCCTGGCGGCTATCATCGGTTATACCGAAATCGTTGTGGCGGAGACAGCCAAAGCGTCCGCCGCCTACGAATACCTCAAGCGGGTATTGGCGGCCGGTGAACGGGCCCGCAGCCTGGTCAAACAGATTCTGGCCTTCAGCCGCCAGGGGGAGATGGAACCCAAGCCGGTACAGATCAAGTTGATCGTCAAGGAGGTGCTCAAGCTCCTGCGCGCCTCTCTGCCGGCCACCATTGAAATTGATCAGCAGATCCGGTCCGACGGCGCTGTAATGGCCGATCCCACCCAGATCCACCAGGTGATGATGAATCTGGGCACCAATGCCGGTTACGCCATGGGGCGGCAAGGGGGCAAGCTCACTGTGCAGTTGGAGGAGATCTTTCTGGATGCCTTTTTTGTCCGGCTGCATGCCGGCATGCAGCCGGGGCCCTATCTCAAACTGACGGTCAGCGATACGGGGCGGGGTATCGCCCCTGAACATCTCACCAAAGTTTTCGATCCCTTCTTCACCACCAAACCCAAGGGCGAGGGCACCGGCATGGGGTTGTCCGTGGTGCACGGCATCGTTACCGGTCTGGGGGGGCTCATTTGCGTGGATTCCAAACCTGAACAGGGGGCTATGTTCCAGGTCTATTTGCCGGCCCTCAAAGGCGAGACCGCCATGGCGGTGGCCGAAGTCAAGAGCCTTCCGGTGGGCAAGGAGCGCATCCTATTTGTCGATGATGAGCCTTTTCAAACAGATATGCTTAAGCACATGCTGGGGTTGCTGGGTTATCGCGTTGAAACCTGCAACACAGGCGCCCAAGCGCTGGCCCTGTTTGCAAAAGATCCCCAGGCATTCGATCTGGTGATCACCGACATGATTATGCCCAAGATGACCGGCGATGCAATGGCTGTTGAAATGCTTAAAATCCGGCCTGATCTGCCCGTCATTCTGGTTACCGGATACAGTGAAAACATAACGGAAGCCAAGGCCAAAGCCATGGGTATCAAAGCCTTTGCCTTCAAACCTTTGGTGATGGAGGCGCTGGCCCGACTGATTCGCCGGGTGTTGGCGTGATTTGACAGGGTTCAAGGTTTTGATATTCCCCAAATTTTGTATTAAGTTTTGAATTTGATGTGTTTTTGTAAAACGGCCGTATTTGATATGGAGAAAGGAACGCACCGATGCTTTTGCCGTATAAAGACAAACAACCGATCGTTGCACCCGATGTTTTCATCGCCCCCACGGCCGTTATTATCGGAGATGTGGAGATCGCCGAAGGGGCCAGTATCTGGTACGGCGCGGTGTTGCGCGGCGACTTGGCCCCCATACGTATCGGCGCCAACACCAACATCCAGGACAATTGCACCATTCACACCGATCTCAACAAACCGGCAATTATCGGCCGCCATGTGACTTTGGGACATAATGCCGTGGTGCACGGGTGTACCATTGAGGAGCGATGTCTCATCGGCATAAATGCAGTGGTGCTGTCCGGGGCCCATATCAAGACCGGCTGTATCATCGGCGCCGGAGCGGTGATTAAAGAGGGGCGGGTCGCGGGGCCTTACCAGTTGCTCACCGGTATTCCGGCGGTGGTCAAAAAAGAGTATGCCGAGGATGTTCTGGAGGTCCTGGATTGGGCTGTTGATGAATACCTGGAATTGGCCGGAGATCATCGGCGCTCGCTGAGTATGACAGGGGGGCATGGCGACCCTGCTTGAAAGCCTGACACTTGATTTCAGAGCACGATGTTTCTATAGTGGCGCATGCTTAGGAAAATACTTGCCGCTCCTTTGACCCAGACGGCCTTGGTGGTTGTCCTGTTTCTGGCCGGAATGATCTGGCACTGGGACCCTTTGGAGCATCTGGAAAATTTGAACTACGATTTTTGGGCGGAGCGTTTTCGCAGTCCGGAAAATCTGCCGGTGGCCATTGCGGCTATCGATGAAAAGAGCCTGCAGCGAATCGGCGACTGGCCCTGGCCGCGCTCTTTGATTGCCCGGATGGTGCGCCGGCTGTCTGAGCAAGGGGCTGAGGCCATCGGTATCTGCCTGCTCTACAACCATCCGGACATGAATCCCGGCTTGCAGGAAATCAAAGCGCTGAAAGACCAGGTCGCAGCCCCCCAATGGAAAGGGGGCAAACAGGTTGTTCAACTATTGAACGGCATGCTGGGCGAAGCGGAAAATCGCCTGAACCATGACGCCCAGTTGATTGCGGCCGTCCGGCGGGCCAGCAATACGGTTTTGCCCATGCGTTTTACAATGGAACATGGGACCGCGCAGACGGGCGATGACCTGTCAGGACTGTTGATCATCAACTCCATCAAACCCCCGGATCGGTCCGAGATAGCCGTTGCAAGCCTCATGGACGCGGCCCGGGCCGCCAACGGCTGGGGGGTGAGCGCCGTTAAGGCCATGGGGGTTCAGGAGACTTTCGGAGACCTGGCGGGCAAATCCGGCGGCATGGGGCATCTGAACCTGCTGGTGGACCCCGATGGCCGGGTGCGGCGGCTGCCTTTGTTGATCCATTACAAGGAGCGCCTGTTCCCGGCCCTGGCGCTACAGTTGGCTATCAAGCATGTCAATGGCCGCTTGAAGGATATTCAATTTGAAACAGATGGTTACGGATGGCCCCGCATCGGCGTCAAACATCTGAAACTTTCCACCGACGGTGCCTATGGCCTGCTGGTGAACCATGACAGCCAATGGACCCGGAGCAGAACGTATTCATTTGTGGATCTGCTTGACGGCGCTGTTGCGCCGGAGGCGATTGAAAACAAAATCGTTTTGATCGGTGTCACGGGCGAGAGCATTGCACCCTGTTATCGTCTTGGCCCGGGCGCCGGGACCTCAATGGTGGAGATCACGGCCAACGCGCTGGCCCGAATCCTTTCACCGGTTCGGCTTTGTCGGCCGTCCTGGGCCCAGGCGCTGGAGATCGTTATGGTGCTCTATTTTGCTTTTCTGCTTGTTTTTCTGGTCCCGCGGGTGAACATGGGCGTGGGGGCGGCCATCCTTCTGCTGTTCATGGCCACCTGGTATGCTGCAGGTGCAGGGCTTCTGTTGGGGTATGGATACTGGGTCCGGCCTTTTGGCCCGGTATTGATGGGGTGCTGCGGCTTCATCATGATTCAATTTACAAACTATTCCCGCTACCGGCAACTTGAAAAGCTGGAGAGCAATAAAACCCTGGGGCTCTCCTATCAAAGCCAGGGCATGCTCGACATGGCCTGCGAAAAATATCTACAGTGCCCGGTGCAGGATGCGTCGATCAAAAACCTGCTTTACAATCTGGGGTTGGATTTTGAGCGCAAGCGCATGTTCAACAAGGCCGCGGCCATTTACCAGCATATTGGAACGGCCGGCACATTCAAAGATATCAAGGAGCGCGTCGCCCATCTCAAGGCCATCGAGGACCCACTGGGGGTGACCGGCGCCGGCGTGAAGGCCGATGCGACCCTGGCTGCGAAAAACCACTTCACCAACCCCACCTTCGGTCGTTATGAAATCCTCAGGGAATTGGGCCGCGGCGCCATGGGGACGGTTTATCTGGGGCGTGACCCCAAAATCAATCGTCAGGTGGCGATCAAAACCCTGGACTATTCGGAGGTTGAGGCCGAAGAACTGGGGGAGGTCCAAACCCGTTTTTTCCGGGAGGCTCAGGCGGCCGGTAAGCTGGCCCATCCCAATATCGTTTCCATCTATGATGCCGGCGAGGAGCATGACATGGCGTATATCGCCATGGAACTGCTCAACGGTGAAACCTTGACCCGCTATTGCAAGCCGGGCAGCCTTTTGCCGCCGCCCCGGGTTCTGGCCATTATTTCGGATGTGGCCGCCGCCCTGGCGTATGCCCATAGCCAGGGGGTGATTCACCGGGATATCAAGCCGGGCAATATCATGCTGTTGGCCGATGGCCGGGTCAAGGTGACCGTCTTCGGCATCGCCCGGGTGGTGGATTCGACCCAGACACGAACAGGGATCATTTTGGGGACGCCCAGCTATATGTCCCCGGAACAGGTGGTCGGAAAAAATGTGGACGGCCGGTCCGATCTTTTTTCCCTGGGAATCGTGTTTTATGAATTGCTGGCAGGGGTCAAACCCTTCCAGGGAGATAATATTTCCGCCACCCTGTATGCCCTCACCCATCTGGCCCATCCACCGTTGCCCAGGACTTGCGGCGATATTCCGACCTGCTGCGAGGAGATTGTCGACAAGCTTTTGGCCAAGGGGGTGACCAAGAGGTTCGGTTCTGCGGCCCAGTTGGCCAAAACCATTGAAGGTTGCAGGACCGTAGTGCTATAAAGCCGGTTTTGAAACCGCTTGCAGGAGCTGAAATTATTTTGGAAGCGACACGTCTTAAGGAGAAGATTGATGGCAGTACTCGTTCTTTTGCACGAAGGGTTGACGATCCAGAAAATACCCATTGAGAAAGCGGCGCTGATTATCGGCAGGCAGATCGATTGCGATATTTTTCTGGATGATAATATGGTCAGCGGCCACCACGCCAAAATCGAAATGAAAGCCAATCCGGACCGAAAGGATGTTTGCGACTATTATATTGAAGACTTGAAGAGCACCAACCATACCATTGTCAATGGCCGGCATGTTGCCCGGCAAAAACTTGAGCACAACGACAGTATCCGCATCGGCCGCCATGTGTTCAAATTCATCGACGAAACCGCCGCTGTGGCCGACAAGACGGCCAAGCTGCATAAAAGCTGGATTCCGGGGGTATATTACACCAAGGAATAAGCAGTTGAGCGGCTGCCCCGGCGGCAATCGCATCTCTTTGAGGTTTGGGCCGCGGGTATTTTTTGGTAAATGCCGAAAAAATATATGCGGTAGCCCCTATTGTCGTTGCCCTTTGGGGAAAAACATGCCGGTGCGGCGCTGATAATCCGCATATTGAGGAAACGCCTCCAGAAGCTTGCGTTCTTCGATTCTGGCCCGCATGATCTGCCCGATGCAAAATATCAGGTACAACATCAGGGTGGCGGGATGCAGCCGCAAGAGAAGGCTGCCGAAGAATATGATGAAATGGCCGGTGTAGAGCGGATGGCGGACGTGGCGGAAGATGCCTTGGACAATCAGCGCGCGGGCTTCGCTCATAATGGTAAAGGCCCGCCGAAGGGTCAAAAGGCCGATGAGGTTGATCACACCGCCGAAAACGATCAAAGTGGTGATGGCCGCATAAAAATAGAAATGACGCGGCGATGAAAACGGCGCCCAGCGGGGCAGACTGTAGGGCATGAACGCGATCAGGATGGGGATGCCGGCGACAACAACGGGAAAGGCCGTCTCCATAAAACCCCTGGCGATCTTCACGGCTTTGGCCCGGCTGGCATAGGCGGCGATGTATCCCAGATAGATGGCGGTTTCGATCAGCCATACCGTCATTTTAATGCCCCACAGGAGTTGGATATGGCGTGCCGAATAGACCGGCCGGCCCCCATCCGTTTCAAAGGCTGCGTAGAAATCGCGGGCATCCTGAAAGGTCTGTGGGAAATGGCCGAATTGGGAGATGCGCAGCCACAAAAAGATGCCGATCACACCCAAGGCCGCAATTCTGCTGACCAGTTCGCGATGGGGCCAGCGCTCCGGATTGAAAATCGCCCAGCGATTCATCCCGGAGAGCCATTTCAGGCGCCGGGACGGGGTCGGGTCTTTTTGTTTTCTCATGTGGCGTTCAGCTCCGCCGGTTAAGTTTAAAATTTCCTTTGTCGCGGCTTTTACTTTTTCTTTGTTTTTCCCGCAGAAGGCGGCGTGTTTTTAGTCAGGGTGTTTTTGCCGGGCGCATATTCCAGATATTTTCTGGCGGACGCACCACGGTTGTCCACGTAGTATCTGAGGGTCGCCACGCTTCCGGGCTCAAGGTCCATTTTGATTTTATCATTGGCCGGGTAATAGAAGATGCCGTTTCCGTCAAGTTCCACGGCATTGTCGTGAATCGCCGTAATCGTGCCGGAGACGATTTCGGTTTGGACAAAAATCCCGGCCTGCCCCTGCAGCGGCGCAAGGCCCAGGCAGAGAATGATCATGATAAAACAACGCAAGGTTTTGTTTGGGTATAACAT
>JBFFHG010000123.1:0-7582 GCA_041557055.1 Desulfosarcinaceae bacterium | reverse complement strand
CTATATTCCGCCGGGATTGGGCGGCTCCCTGAGCCGCGGCCGTATGGACCTGTTGCCCACGGGACGTAACTTTTTTGCCACGGATGTCACCACTCTGCCCACCCGGGCAGCCTGGTCCGTGGGCTGTCAGATGGCCGATTTGCTGCTGGCCAAATACCTGGCGGATGAGAATCGTTTTCCGGAAAGCATCGGCGTAAGCATCTGGAGCACCGATGCCTTTAAGTCCGACGGCGAACTGCTCTGCCAGGTGCTCTATCTGATGGGCGCCCGTCCGGTGTGGCACCCGTCCGGACGGGTCACTGAAGTCCAGGCCATACCTCTGGATCAGTTGATTCTGCAACCGCCGGAAGGGTCGCCCCTGCCGCGGCCCCGGGTGGATGTGACCATTCAGACCTCGGGCATCATGCGCGACATGGTGCCCAACTTTTGCGAACTGCTGGATCGGGCGGTGGTGATGCTCAGCCGCCTGGACGAACCCGAAGATCGTAACTTTATCCGCAAACACACCCGCCGGCAAATGGACCGATTGCGCGAACAGACCCAAGAGCGGATCTCCGACACCCAGGCGGGGCGCCTGGCGACGTTGCGGATTTTTTCTTCAGCGCCCGGCACCTATGGGCTGGGGGTCGGCCTGGCTTTGGACGCCTCGGCCTGGCGGGATGCCGGCGACCTGGCTGAAGTCTATATCAACTGGAGCGGTCATGCCTACGGCTATGATGCAAAGAATTCCGTCACCGGCGGCATGCAGGCCCACCAACTCCTGGCCGACCAATTGGCCCGCATTGACGTGGCCTATATGAAACAGTCCTCAGCGGAATACGATCTGCTGGACTGCGGGTGCTACGCCGTCTGCCAGGGCGGTATGGCCACGGCGGCCGCAGCGGTGGGCCGCCGGACGCCCAGGCTCTATTGGGGCGACAGCACCCTGCCGCAGGCTGCTGATGTGCGCGACGTGGCCCGGGAGATTCAGCGCACCGCCATGGCCAAACTGCTCAACCCGGCCTGGATCGATGGGCTGCGGCGTCACGGCCACCAGGGCGCCCAGGCCGTGGCGGGCCGGGTCAACACCCTTTTCAAATGGAGTGCCACCACCAATCAGGTCTCCGCAGGCCTGTTTGACGCCGTGGCGCAAACCTACATCCTTGACGAAGAGAACCGCAACTGGCTGCGTCGGGCCAATCCCCATGCGCTCGAAGAGATCACGCGGCGGCTGCTGGAAGCCGCCTCACGGAATCTTTGGGCGGCCGGCGCCGAACTGCTGGCGGCGGTGCAATCGGCCGCCCTGGAGATCGAGGGGGACATGGAGGAGATCATGGGCAGCGTAACGCAAGATTTTCAGGGCGGCAAAGTGGAGGCGCTCACCGCCGCGGATGTTGACAAATGGCGGCTGAACTGGCGCCTGGAGGAGAGCAAGCAATGAAAAAAGGATTGCTAATGGTATTCACCGGCGACGGCAAGGGCAAGACCACCGCAGCCCTGGGACTTGCCCTGCGCAGCGCCGGACACGGCCTCAAGGTCTGTTTCATTCAATTCATCAAGGGCAGTTGGAAGTACGGCGAGTTGGAGGCTGTCAAGAAACACCGGGACGTGATCGACTTTCACGTGATGGGCAAGGGGTTCACCTGGAAATCGGAGGACATTGAAAAAGACCGGGAAGCGGCGCGCCACGCCTGGCGGTTGGCCCAGGAGGCCATCGTCTCCAACCGCTATCACCTGGTGGTGCTCGACGAGTTCACCTACCTGCTGATGTACCGGATGATCGATCTGCAACCGGTACTGGCGACATTGGCGAATAAGCCCGAGCACCTGCATGTGGCCATTACCGGCCGGGGTGCGCCGGAGGAGCTGTCGGCCGCCGCCGACCTGGTCACGGAGATGCGGCCGATCAAACATCCCTTTAAGGCCGGCATCAAAGCCCAGAAAGGCATCGAGTTCTGACCGTCGGGTTTGCGCCAGGAATATCTATCTATGGAGAACAAGCATGATCGATAAATTAAAAATTCGAGGGGATATTTTCAGGAGCCTGGGCGTGATCCTGTTGCTCGTCGGCTTATCTTCCGATCTTGCCGCCGGTCAGGACCCGGCCCTGCGATATGCCCGCGGGTTCAGCGTGCAGACCACCCATTCGGGCTGCAAGCTTATCACGGTGCATCCATCATGGCGCGACGATGCGGCCCCTTTACGCTACCTGCTGGTGCCAAGAGGAAAATCAGCGCCGTCAAACCATCCGCCGGCCCGGGTGATCTTTGTTCCGGTTCAACGGGTGGTCTCTCTTTCCACCACCCACCTGGCCTACCTGGATGCCGCGGGACAGACGGACCGCCTGGTGGGCCTGGCCGATTTCAAATATGTCAACACCCCTTCGGTGCGCCAACGCATCGCGGCCGGTGAACTCAAGGCGGTGGGCCACTTCACCAGCCTGCGTCTCGAACCCCTGCTGGATCTCTCTGCCGACCTGATTCTGACCCCGGCCTCGGGATCGTCCTACGATGTTCATCCCAAGCTGATCGAGGCCGGACTACCCGCGGTTCTGGTTATCGATCACTTGGAGACCCATCCGTTGGGACGTTGCGAATGGATCAAATTCCTGGCGCTCTTTTTTGACACCGGCGCCCATGCCGAAACCTTGTTCAACCAAATCGCGGACCGTTACGCGCACCTTGCAAAAACTGCGACGCATTGGTCCCATCGGCCGACAGTGCTCACGGGCGCCCCCTTCCAGGGACAGTGGTGGGTCGCCAGGGGCGACAGTTTCGTATCTCAATTCATCCGGGACGCCGGCGGCGACTATCTGTGGTCGGACACCCCGGGGGCGGGAAGTCTGCCCATGGATGCGGAAGCGGTTTACGAGCGGGCCCTGGATGCCGATGTCTGGCTCAATACCGGCAACTGGCGGCAACGCAATGACGCTTTGGCCGCCGACCCGCGCTTTGCGGCCATCCGGGCGCTGAAGCAAGGCCGTATTTACAACAACAACAAACGCCTGAACCCATGGGGCGGCAATGATTACTGGGAGTCGGGCATGCTTCGCCCCGATGCGGTGCTGGCCGACCTGATGGCCATTTTGCATCCCCAACGGCTGCCGGATCACCAATTGGTTTACTACCGGCGGCTGACGCAGGACATTAAACGTTAATCGATAATGACAAAACAGGAAAAGACGCACATGAACCGGTATGACCGGACGGCGACGCGCAGACAGGGAGAATTCCAAGGGGAGCATTTACAGCCGCCCCCGGTCTCCGGTGCTTTGCCTCTGCGCCTCTTCCCCTATCCAGGTTTCCCCTTTGCGTTTGCCGCGCTGGTGATCTCCATGGCCGGCCTGTTTTTGCTTGACCTGATGACCGGTTCGGTGGCCATCGCCCCGGACCAGGTTCTGCGTATTTTGATGGGCGGTGAAGCAGAGCGGGAATCCTGGGTCAAAATCATCTGGCTTTTCCGCCTGCCCAAAGCCATTACCGCGGCCCTGGCCGGGTCCGGATTGGCGCTGAGCGGACTGCTGATGCAAACCCTGTTTCGCAATCCTCTGGCCGGGCCGTCGGTGCTGGGCATCAACGCCGGGGCCGGGCTGGGGGTGGCCCTGGTGGTCCTGTCGGCAGCCGCCGGCGGTTTCAGTCCCCGCTTTATCGAGGGCTTGGGATTGTCCGGAAAGGCGGCCATGATGGTTTCGGCCGGACTGGGCGCGGGCCTGGTGCTGGCGGCCATCCTGACCCTGGCCCGCCGGGTGGACAATGTCATGACCCTGCTGATCATCGGTATCCTGTGCGGATTTGCGGTTAACGCCGGTGTCAGCGTCCTGATCCACTTCAGCGTCGCCGAGCGCATCCAGGCTTATGTTGCCTGGACCTTCGGAAGTTTTGCAGCCGTCACCTGGAACGATCTTGGGGTGTTCGCGCCCGCGGTTTCCATTGGCCTGCTGGGCTGCCAACTGATCCGCAAGCCCCTGAACGGATTGCTCCTGGGCGAACATTACGCCCGCAGCATGGGCCTGCGCACCGGACCGTTGCGCCTTGTCGTGATCAGCCTGACAGCCCTGTTGACCGGCGCGGTCACCGCCTTTTGCGGGCCGGTGGCCTTTATTGGCGTGGCTGTGCCCCACCTGGGCCGGGTGGTGGTGAACAGCTCCGATCACCGCCGGTTGCTTCCGGTCACGGCCCTGATGGGGGCCCTGGCGGCCCTGGCGGCCGACCTGCTGGCCCAATTGCCGGGCACTCAGGCCGTGCTGCCCCTCAACGCCGTCACGGCCCTGATCGGATCACCGGTGATCGTCTGGCTGATCCTGCGGCGCAAAAATTTACAAAAAACCTTTGGCGGTTAAAATGAAAACAACCGTCATCAACATAAGGAGGAAGTTATGTATCTTTATTGGCGAATTCAGCAAGAGCTCAACGAAATGGGAAATGTATTGGTCTTTCACCATCCCAGCTTTATCAGGGCTTTTGAAAAATGGGTGAAGAAAAACGCCGGCGGCCTGGCCATGGCGGAAGATTTCACCTGGGACAGAATACAAAGAGTCTACTATAACCCCAATTAACCCTATAGTTGCATAAAAAATTAAGGAGCAAAGTATAACCATGAAAAGGATGTGGAAGCTGGCTGCGATAACTGGAACGGTGATAGTCGCGGGACTTGCCCAAATCGCATGGGCGGAGAAAAAAGAGAAGATTTCGGTGCTGGACACCATCATTGTCACCGACTCGGTGAAGCAGACCAAGCTGGTGGACACGCCGAGCGCCATTACGGTTTTAACCGCCGAAGAGATCCGCAACAGCGGGCAGGCCCGGCTGGCCGACCTGATCTCTTCGATCCCCGGGGTGATCAACCAGAAATCAGGCTCCAAAACCTACTTCAGCATTCGCGGCACCCGCGGCACGCTCTCCCCGGGAGCGGTCATTTATGTGGATGGTCGCCCCATCAACACCGGACTCAACCGTTACAGCAAAATCGACACCATTCCCCTGGACAACGTTGAAAAGATCGAAGTAATCAAATCCCCCTCGCCGGCCATCTACGGCGCCAATGCCTCCCGCGGTGTGATCCTGATCACCACCGGGTCGGGAAAGGGCGCCGAAAAACCGCTGCAAACCAATCTTTGCGCCGAGTACGGCAGTTGGAACACGGCCAAGGGCACGGCCACTCTAAGCGGCACCAAAAACAACATCTACTACAGCCTCACCGGCCACGCCATGCAAACCGACGGATACAGGGAGAGCGACGAAGAAGTCGCCAACATCGACGGCAAACTGGGATACCGCTTTGACGGCGGATTCATCGACCTTGTCGCCGGGCATAATGATTCTTTTACCAGATACCCCAAAGGACTGAATCCGGAGACCGCCGAAAAGGACCCCCGATCACCGGGATACGTCAACGATGACGGCTATTTCGTATTGCCCAACGAAACCGATGAAGAGATGACCAGTACCGGCCTGAAATTCAACTATGATAAAAACGACTGGCTGCTGAATGCTTCGCTGATCTACACCCGGGACAAACAGGCCTATCTGCGGTTGGAAGACCAAAACAGCCCCGATATAAACGACCGCCAAGAGGATTACAAAGACGATCGGGAAGAGAACCGCTACGATGTCAAGATAGGGGCCGGACGAACCATGGGAACCGATGACGGCGCCATTTTCGATACGCTTACCGTCGGTTTCGATTACACCCAGTCGGATTTTGATCAGGTGCGCAGCTATCCGTTTACAACGGATGCCTTGACCTCGAGCATGATCAGCGATAAGCACAAAGCCGATATCGACCTGTCGCAGAACATATGCGCCTTCAATGCCAACAACGATTTCAACCTGGGCGACTTCAGGCTGCTCACCGGCGCCCGCCTCAACCATGTCAAATATGAGATTGAAAACAAGGTGCCCGCGTCAGTGGAAAAAACGTATAACGGCGACCTGGACTGGAACGTGGCCCCTTCTTACGCCGTGATTGCCGACGGCAATCTGTTCGTCTCCTACAATCACTCCCACTACTACATGCCCTTGGGCCACTACAAGCTGGACATGCAGTACAATCATGCCGAGGCCAGAGCCGAAGACCTGGAGCCGGAACGTTACGATACCTGGGAGGCCGGGTTCAAGCATCGGCTGTGCAAAGCCTTTAACTACAGCGTGATCCTCTACCACACCACGGTCGAAGATAAGGTCGTCAGTTTTTATGATGGCACACGGTTGCGCGGCTACCGCAATTCCGGTACAAGTATCCACCGGGGGATCGAAGTGGAAGTTGACGGCCGCCCCCGGCAGTGGTTCGGCTATCGCCTGACCCTTACCACCATTGATGCCGAATGGGACGAAGGCACAGCCAGGGCATATGCAGATCCCGATGCCGCCGGCAGGACCGAAATCGATCTGGCCGGCAAAAAAGTCCACACCGTGCCGGAGTATGAATACTCGGTGGGCTTTGACTTTTTCCTGCTTCGCCAAACAGCCTGGGGGTCGCTCACAGCGTCCGTGGATATTCACGGATTCGGCGAACAATATGAAGATTACAACAACAACTTCAAAATGGGGGCGGCCGACTTTGTGGATCTCAAACTCACCTGGGCCTTCGGCCGTTATGAGCTCTACCTCAACAGCACCAACATTTTCGACAAACAGTGGGACAAGTACGTCAACACCACGGGCAAAAATCACAGCGACCTGGGCGGCATGAGCGGCATCTACCCCCAGGACGGCCGCTATATCGGCATCGGAGGGTCCGTCTGTTTTTAACCCGGACGTTAAGTGATGAAAATTGCGATTTACGGAAAAGGCGGCATCGGCAAATCAACAATAGCGGCAAATCTGTCGGCCGCGCTTGCGCAGAGCGGACAGCGGGTGCTTCAGATCGGCTGCGACCCCAAGCACGACTCCACCCGTCTGTTGCTCAACGGATGCCCTGTCGTCACGGCGCTGGACTACATGCGGGATGTGCCGCCCATGGCGCAACGGCTGGACGATCTGTTGCATACAGGATACAAAAATGTGACCTGCGCCGAGGCCGGCGGCCCCGAGCCGGGTGTGGGGTGCGCCGGACGGGGCATCCTGAGCACTTTCGCCCTGTTCGACCGGCTGGGACTGCGGACGGACGATTTTGACGTCATCCTCTACGACGTACTGGGCGATGTGGTCTGCGGCGGATTTGCCGTGCCGCTGCGCAAGGGGTTTGCCGACGTGGTCTATATCGTAACGTCCGAAGAGTTCATGGCGATCTACGCCGCCAACAACATCCTGCGCGGCGTCGGCAATTTCGACGGCGACGGCTTCCGCCTGGCCGGGATAATCCTCAACAGCCGGGGGACGGGCGAAGATGGGCAGCCGGTGGATCGGTTTGCCCGGGCCGCCGGACTTCCTGTGGTCTGCCGCATCCCCAGAAGCGACCGTTTCCGTAAAGCCGAAGCGCGTCATCAAACCATTGTCCAGGCCTTTCCCCAATCGCCTGAAGCCGATCTGTTT
Source organism: Desulfosarcinaceae bacterium (assembly GCA_041557055.1). Lineage (GTDB taxonomy): Bacteria > Desulfobacterota > Desulfobacteria > Desulfobacterales > Desulfosarcinaceae > JARRKU01. Next base: position 131 of record JBFFHG010000123.1, on the reverse strand, counting down.
CGCAAACTGGCGCGGCAGATAAGGTCCAACCGGAATTTGCATCCGGCCCAACCGCTGAGCGATGAGGCGCTGGAGCATATGGTCTTGCGCAAAAGAGCGGCGCCCCTTTCCGCAATCGCCGGTGAACCCCG
>JBFFHG010000122.1:0-7635 GCA_041557055.1 Desulfosarcinaceae bacterium | reverse complement strand
TTGTCCTGATTTTCAATTCGGGTCGTTTTCAGCCCGTAAGCACTTGCAACACGGCAAATATCCGGCAATGTCAACCCGCTTTTTGAATTGCAGCAGACATACCGGCCATCAAAGTGATTTTCCTGCATGGCTTTGATCGAACCATAGCCGCCGTTGTTCAGAATAAAAATTTTAATGGGAAGCTGGAGCCGTGATAGGGTTTCCAGTTCCTGGATATTGTGTTGAAGCCCGCCATCTCCAATAATGCTGATTGTCCGCCGCTTTCCGGCGGCGATGCAGGCGCCGATGGTCGCAGGCAATCCAAACCCCATGGCGCCCAATCCGGGTGTATTCAAAAGACGCTGGCCATCCTTGAGACGATAAGCCTGTTGAACAATTTCAGCACATCCCCCCGAACTTCCGGGCACCAACAGATCGTCTTCATTTAATATTTCTGAAAAGACGTCAACAAGGAAATAGGTGTTGATCAAACCCGTGGTCTCTTTGTATTCAGGCAGGACTACGGGATAGTGTTCTTTCAACCCACGGCTGAAGGCCAGCCACTGATCATATTTTTTTAGGGTTCCATCATCGAGCAGCCTGTTTAATTCTTGCAAAAACGCCCCCACATCCCCATGGATCGCCACATCGATGTCCATGCCGCAGGCTTTCAATTTGCCGATTTCAGCATGATCGATGTCCACAATCACCTTTTTCGCGTTCTTTGCAAAATTCGGATAGTTGTGCGCGACCTGGCACAGGTCAAGCCGGGCACCGAGGGTCATGAGCCAATCGGCGTTCTGTTGTGTGAAATTGGCCCCGCGCTGCCCGATGGCCCCTGGTTTTCCGCAATAGAGGCGATGGTTATCAGGTATCAGATCACTTGCCCGCCAGGTTGCCAGGACCGGGATATTCAATCGGTCAATGACGGTATTGAACAGATCCGGGCATCCAGCCAATCTGACACCATTGCCGACCAGAATGACCGGTCGCTCTGCACGGGACAAAAGGCGCATCGCCTCTTGCGCCTTGTTTTTGAGGTTTTCCCTGTCCGCCGCTACTATGCCAGGGGCCGGATCGCCTTCCAGTTCCGCCGCCTCCACCAGGCTGCCTTGTACGTCCAGTGGGATATCTATCCAGACCGGCCCCTTTCTTCCCGTGGTGGCCTGATGCAGAGCCTTTTGCAGGTGGAACCTGATCCGATCAGGCTCCATAACGGTCACGGCGTATTTGGTGATGGGCTCGACCAGCGAGACAATATCCACCTCCTGGACTCCCATCTGGCGAACACCGGTATGCCGAAGCAGGTCTCGGCGTTTCACTTGGCCGGACAGGACCAGCAAAGGGGTTGAATCGATCCAGGCACCGGCCACGCCGGTGATGGCATTGGTGCTTCCCGGGCCGGTGGTTACAAGTGCCACACCGAGATGATTGCTGTATTGCCCGTAAGCTTCGGCAGCGATCACCGCCGCCTGTTCGTGCAGGCAGCAAACGTGGTTGATCTCTGTTCGTCTTCCCAGGGAATCAAGCAGGTGCATACATCCACCGCCGGGAAGCACAAAGATATCCTTGACCCCGGCTTCGGACAGGAATTTAAAAATGTAATCTGAAACCTTTATTTTCATTTCTCATGCCCTGATGTTGCAAACGTCTGAGGTGTTCAGCGATTGAATGCCCATGGCCCTTTTCAATCCTTTCGCCATTTTTTATGCAATCTCGGGTCCTATGTTCCCGAACCGTGCCGCCCTATTGCCGTTAATTCGGCCAGGATTTCAGTTGTTTCCATCCCCTCCGAATTCCATGGACGTGACACCAGAAATGAACGAATGCCCAGGGATGCGGCGGCCTGAACATGTCCGGGATGATCATCGATAAAAAGATCGATCCCCTGAAGCCGGCCCAAACATTCAATTTTGGTCGATTCATATCCGGTTGGGATATCGCCGGCCCTGGCCGATGGCACGAAATGAAAGGTCCGAATCCAGTCTCCGAAATATTTTATCATCCATGCGGCGCTCGCTGCGGCGGCAATTCGCGGCACAGCGGTCAAGGCCATATGTCTGTATGAGCTTCCATACCGGTTGAACCAGGTCAGTATTTTTGGGTTTGGAAGCATCCGTTCATAATCTCCGGACAATCTGAAAGCGTCCAGGGATTGCAGATATTCTTCCAGCGGTACGCCAAGCAGGGGGGCTGGAGGATTCATTTTGATCTCTTCATATGCCAAACGGCAATCTGGATGCGCCGGCCTCCAGAACGAATTGAACCATTCGCGCATGAGCGCATTAAGAACATCGTCAATATCCCAGGCAATGGTGAGCATTTCAGCTTAATGGTACGGCTTTGGTTTAATTGTAAGGGATGCCCTTTCCGGACTATTGCAAGGGTTCATTGAGCCAGTCCGCCCAAAAGGTCATCTCGGTCTTGCGATTGACGTTTTTTAGAATATCCCCATCATCGTAATAGGAATCATCCGGGTAATGTGTGCTGGAAACCTCCTCGAATATGGTTCCTCGCTCTGAACGGAAGCTGTGCTTTACATCCTTTTCCACAAGCACGATATCCCCCGGATAGTAGATCCTCTCACCTGCCCCCAGATCCAGCATGAGTTCTCCGGAAAATACTTGAAAAGTCTCTTCCTTCCTCTTGTGATAATGGGTTGGGTGACGCTGGCCGGGAAGCATAATGATCAATTTTTTGCAGTACTCGCGATTGACGCAATTTATGATAACCGCCCCCCACTCTTCCAGTCGATCCAGCCCATAATGGTGAGACAACTCGAATTTCAGCATGTGAGGCAAATGCACCTTGCTTTCGATTAGCATCTCTCTGACCTTGCTGATCACATTGAGCACGTCAGGCCTTATGTCCCTTGATGAAACATCGCTAAACAAGACCGGCTCACCCTCCTTTATTTCTTTTCGGGCAATCAACTCGATATACTTGGACATATCGTTGGCGGCAATCTGTCCGTCAAGCTTTGGGATTGCGAAAAATGAGTTCTCTGCTGTTATTTTCTGATTGACGCCAACCCGATTTTTGACGAATACGCCCCGCATCAACCCCTCAAGATCGGATCTCTCCTTTGCGTGAATTTCTCTTCTGGCACCGGATATACCGCACATACCAAAGGCCTCCCGGGCGCTGGTCAGCCATTGGCGGACTTGCACCGGAGAAGATGAATAGGCATTCAGGTTGTATTTATCGGTCGGCAGCCCGACATGCCGTTCGAAAATGACGGCCCCCTTTGCAATGGCCATTTTGATGGCGTCGAGGTTCTCGGGATCTTCATGGGTGGAATAGCCAATCGGCACCCCGGAATAGCGCTTTTTGAAAAAATCAATCTGGTTCAGGCTGAGATGGGCTGCGGCCGTTGGATATTCGCCGACGCAATGCATGATGGCAAAATTCTTCCTGCGATGTTTGAAAAACATCACCACCCGGTCGATTTGATCGAGCGTGGCACCTGCGGTTGAAGCGATGACGGGCTTATCCGTCTCGGCGATCTTTTCCAGCAGGGGCCAGTCGGTAAACGAGCAACTGGCCACCTTGATGATATCAAAACCAAAATCAATAATCTTGTCCACGGAATTCTCATCAAAAGGCGTGCACATGGAAATGAAGCCCAGCGTTTCCGCCGTCTGCTTCATGCGCAACAGGTCGTCGTCAGCCATCCGTGTTTCCTGAAAACGCTTTACATATTTAAATTCAAATCTGTTTTGATACTCGGGATGAATAAAGGTGTCCAGGTCTCGATATTGAAATTTAATCGCGCTCTGGAAGGGAAATTCCCTGGTGACATTTTGAAGTTCATTTATTATCTTTAAGCCGTGGGCCACATCTCCCATGTGGTTGTTGGCCATGTCAAAAACGAACAGATTCTCGAAAATATTTTGTTTTCCAATCATTTGACTCTCCAATGGTCTCTACCAGATTTTCCATGCGGCTTGGTTATTGTGCCACAGTTCGTTTAAATGCTCAGTATCCCGAATGGTATCCATGCAAGCCCAGAATTTGTCGTGCCGGTAAACCATCAGTTCACCTTTTCTGGTTATTTCGTTCAGCGGCCCCTCTTCCAATTCACAATCGTCCCGGTCTTCCAAGTAATCGAACAGTTCCCGTTTGAAGACAAAAAATCCACCGCTCACATAGTTGCCGTTATATTCGGGCTTTTCGGTAAAATGGATGGCCTGATCGCCTCTGAGGTTAAGCTCCGCAAATCTCAGAAATTTGGGCCGAACCCCGGTGACCGTGGCTGCTTTACCGTGGTTCAAGTGAAATTTCAGCAGCATATCAATATTTATATCGGCGACGCCATCGCCGTAGGTCACCATAAAATGATCCGTATCCACGTATTTCTCAATCCTTTTCAACCGTGCCCCCTTCAGCGCATGGGCACCGGTATTGCTCAGGGTGATCTCCCAGTCGTGTTCATCGTGACCGTTGTGGACCTTGAAGCCGCGATTTGATCCCAAGGTAATGGTCACATCATTATTCATTACCTCGTAATGATAGAAGTACTCCTTGATCAAATCCCCCTTGTATCCCAGGCATAAAATGAAACGCCTGAAACCGTAATGTGCGTAAATTTTCATAATATGCCATAGAATCGGTCGGTTGCCGATTCTAACCATAGGTTTGGGTTTAAACTCGGTTTCTTCACGAAGACGGGTGCCAAGACCACCGCAAAGGATGACGACAGGTATGTTTTTCATCATCGCAAATCCCCTGAGTTAGGATTGAAACGCATGAATTTGTTCAACACAAAGGTTGTAAGGGTCTTTTTTCTTGTACATTTTATACCACTCTACGGTCTTTTCAACGGCTTTGTCCAATCCCCAAGTCGGATACCAACCCAATGAAAAATTTGCTTTGGATATATCGAGCCCCAGCAGTTTCGCTTCGTGGGGCTTGTTTTCTTCGGATATAACGGTCCAGTTCCCTGATCCCCAAGAGGATACAATCTTATCAGCCATTACACCGACCGGAACGATTGAATCATGATCAGGGCCGAAATTCCAGGCTTCAGCATATAAGGGGGGGGCTGTGTACATGCAATGGGCCAACAGAAGATAACCGCTCAGCGGTTCCAAAACAAACTGCCAGGGCCGCCTGGCTTGGGGATTGCGTATTTTTATGGGATCGCCTTGTTCAAGAGCCCTGATGCAATCGGGGATGATCCGGTGCTGCTGCCAGTCCCCGCCGCCAATGACATTGCCGGCTCTGGCCGAAGCAAGGCTCTTTCCGTGTGAAGCAACGGTTTCCGGATTGAAATAGGATTTTCGGTAAGCAGCGGTAACAAGTTCGCAACACCCTTTGCTCGAACTGTAGGGATCGATGCCTCCCAAGGGATCGTTTTCACGATAACCCCAGGCCCACTCCCTGTTTTCATAACATTTATCACTGGTGACATTGACGATCACCTTAACCGAATCGGTCAACCTGCAGCACTCAAGCAGATTCACCGTTCCACCGACATTGATATCGTAAGTCTCTTTGGGGTTTAAATATGATTCACGGACAATCGGCTGGGCGGCCAGGTGAAATACGAATTCGGGTTGATATCTGCAGAATGTCTCCCTGAGCTTCTGAAAATCCCGAATATCTCCGATGATATGCGTTATCTTTTCGTCCAGGGCCGCTGCAACGAAATTATCTCTCTCCGTATAGGCCTCCAGAGCGTAGCCAATGACTTGGGCGCCCAGTTCCTTTAGCCAGATGCAAAGCCAGGAGCCTTTGAACCCGGTATGGCCGGTAACGAGGACCCGCTTTCCGCGATATGTCTCTCCAAAACCCAAAGAGGGCTTATCGTTGAAAACCGGATTTTTATTTCCATGAAGATGCCGATGCTTTTCCATTATCTTTAAGATAGCCTCAGTTGGCAATAAATGGAAACCAAATTGTTTTCACTCTTGTGCCTCTCATCTTTTTGATCTTATGAAGCGATCGATAACGCTCATGGCATAGGCTATCTGTTCAGGCCCGATTCCCGGGAAAGTCCCCAGGAAAAACGTGTTGTTCATAATTCGATCCGTGTTTTCCAATCGGCCGATCTTACGATGCTCAATATTCGTGTAGGCTGGCTGCTTCAGCAAATTTCCGGCGAACAGGTTTCGGGTTTCGATCAAGTGTTCGTTCAGAAAGCGCGTCAATTCGGTGCGCGTGAAACCGGCATTATCGGCAACCGTGACCGGAAAGGCAAACCACGCCGGATTTGATCCCTGTGTGGCTTCCGGCAGAATGAAAAGGTCTCCAAACTGCTTGAATCCACGCTTCCATGCCATGAAATTATCCCGCCTCGACCGGCAAAACCCATCGAGTTTTTGCAGTTGTTCCAAACCAATGGCAGCCTGGATGTCGGTCATCTTTAAATTGTAGCCCACATGGGAATAAACAAATTTATGATCGTATCCTGGCGGCAACTCTCCATATTGTCCTGTAAATCTTTTCGCGCATCGATTATTTTCACCCGGCCCGCAGGCGCAATCGCGCCCCCAATCCTTTAATGAGCGGACGACACCGGCAAGCAATGGATCGGATGTTAATACCGCCCCGCCTTCACCCGTGGTAATATGGTGAGCGGGGTAGAAGCTGCAGGTTGACAAGGTGCCGAAAGCTCCGGTGAATCGGACGTGCATCGCCTGCTGCCCGGTTGATGGTTGATCGAGCCCTCTGCCATCATCCGCGCCACCCGGCCGCCCGACATGGTCTATCCCATATTGCGATCCCAGCGCATCGCAGTTGTCCTCGATAAGATAGAGATTGTATCTTTCGGCTATTTTCAAGATGCGGTCCAGATCAAACGGGTTTCCCAGCGTATGGGCCATAAAAATCGCACGGGTTTTCGGGCCGACGGCGGATTCGATATCCTGCACGTTGGCATTGTAGGTCGGGATATCCACATCGACAAATACCGGGACAAGCCGGTTTAAAATGATCGGATTCAGCGTTGTTGGGAAACCGGCTGCAACAGTGATAACTTCATCGCCGGGCTTTAGTTTTTTTTCTCCAAGGCGGTGGGATGTAAGCGCGGTCAAGGCCAGCAGATTGGCCGAAGAGCCCGAATTGACCAAAACGGCCTGTTTTGTACCCACTTTAGCGGCCAATTCAGCCTGAAACCTTGCGGCATAAGAGCCTTCGGTCAGCCAGAAATCAAGGGAGGCGTTGACAGCCGCACCTATCTCATGCTCATCGAAAAACCGTCCGGCGTATCTTACGGGCGTCTTGCCTGGAATGAATTTTTGTTTCCCATTCCTTGAGCCGTAAAATTGAGATACGAGTTGGGATATTTGCGCCCTTAATTCCTGTTCTTTCATTGCCCCCCCAACGCCATATTCCGCCTACTTTGTTTATCACGCAAGCAATGCTGCTTGCCGCTCTTGCTCAACAGATTTTCGAATGCCCTCATCCCGTACAATTTCGGCGTTGATCTTCACCAGGTGCGGCTGCCTCTCAAGCAACCGAATGACATCCTTGGACAAAAAAATCTTGCCCGGTGCATAAAGCGCCGTGTAAACCGCCGTTATAAATTCATAGTCAACTTGGTGGTCCATTGTCCAGCGAAGATGATAGAGTCCCTTGAAAGTTTCACAAACACCTATACTGAACTTTTGGGGATTATTGGTTATGTACGACGTGACATGCTCTCTTTCAGAT
>JBFFHG010000121.1:0-7655 GCA_041557055.1 Desulfosarcinaceae bacterium | reverse complement strand
CAACGCGTTCAACGCGGCCCGGAAGAGGTGAGAGTGGTCGTCCGCTACAGGGAAGACCGGCGCCGCTGCCTGCAAGATATCCTCAACACGAAAATTCGAACATCCGGGGGACAATGGATCCCACTGACAATGGCGGCCAGTGTCGAAACCGGAACCGTGCCGACGGATTTTCACCGGAAAAACGGAAGGCGTGTAATCCAGGTGTCCGTGACGCTGGACAAGACTCTCATCAGTGCGCGTGAGGTCTTTGCTTGGATACAGGAAAACCTGATGCCCCAGCTGAAAACGGACTATCCGCAACTCACCATCACTGGCGCCGGTGATATCGAAGAGATGGGGGAATTGAAGGGGGGGCTGCTGCGCGCCTTAATCCTGATCCTGATTCTGATCTACGCCCTTTTAGCGATCCCGTTGAAATCATATTGGCAGCCGCTGGTGGTCATGTCGGTGATTCCCTTCGGGTTTGTGGGCGCCGCCATCGGCCATTGGGTCATGGGAGTACCGCTCAGCGTGCTCTCCTTTTTCGGCATGCTGGCCGTGACCGGTGTGGTGGTCAACGACAGCCTCGTCCTGATCACACGATTCAACGAGGTGCGAAGGCCCGATGTCCCTATCGGGGATTCGCTTTTAAAGGCGGGAGTCAGCCGTTTCCGGGCGATCGTCCTGACCACCTTGACGACGGTCTGTGGCCTCATGCCGCTGCTCAAGGAAACCTCCGAACAGGCGCAGTACCTGATACCGGCGGCCATTTCCCTGGCATGGGGAGAAATCATCGTCACACCGGCCACACTGATCATCGTGCCGGTGTTGCTTCAAATTTTCCACGACGGCCTGTCGGTTTTCCGCCCGATAGGCAGCGGGCGGGTTGACTCGGTCGACATGCTTCTTGACGCCAGAGTTTTTGATAGGAAGTAGAAAGAGTTTTCTGATCCCCATCCAAAGATAATCTGAAATGAACCGATATTCATCGTATGGCGATGAATAATAATTTTAGAGGCGCATGAAAAAAATGCTATACATGTCAATTGGGTTAAAAGGATCGGGAAAAACCTACATTGGTACATTGTAACACGGTATGTATATTTTTCATTTTTTTTGTGCCATGGCTATTTTATAGCAGAAACAACCAAACACTCCATTGGAGCGGCAAGGCCATGATCATCGATATAGTCGGAGATGGATTTTTTGATCGTCTGAAGCATTTCTTCGCGTATTGATTCTTCCAACGCCAAGATATCATCCGTAAACGGTGAAGCAACGAAACCGCCAATCAGAAATTCATCCAAAGGGGAATAGCGCATTTGTCTGACAGTTAAACATATGTCAATATTTTTGAACCCTGCGTTTTCAAAGAGTGTCCTCAGCCGGGTTGATTCTCCTAAGGTAAAAGCGGATGCGAGTATCGAAGCTGCTTTTGCGCTCACATAATGCTCAAGTGCGCTATGCAGTGCGGAATAAAAAGGAAAATATTCTATTGGCCGCCAAACGCTAAAAAAAACCCGCCCTTGGTTTACAAGCACACGATTTATTTCATTGAGCGCACGGGGTCGGTCAGAAAAATATTGCAGGCCCTGTTGGCAGAGTACAACATCAAACATGGTATCCGAAAAGGGTAAATCCGTTACATCACCTTGTTTCCATTCAATGGGCGAGACGTTTGGTGGACATATTTCACGGGCCTTCTTTAAAACTATCTCGTTTATATCTATTCCAGTAATGTGGCCTGATTGGCCTAAAGCCTTAACAGCATATCGGGAAACAATGCCAGTACCACATCCAACGTCGAGTATTCTATCTCCATTTCGTAAAGCAGCCCTATTTACAATATCCTGGGCCCAAGCACCGCTAAAAGCCGGAACGATATATTTCTCATAAGCATCCGGGCCATCTTCGCATAATTGCCAACCACTTTTTTCATTCATAGCTTTTCCCACATTTTTTTAGTCGAACCTATAGAGTTTTATCCATTGTCCCGCCGACACAAAAAGCAGGGAAAGACTCAATCTCAACAAACGGTTTTAAAACCTCAACTGATTGATCAACATATTGGGATGATGGATAAAACTTGTCGGACTGAGCCGTCCGGTCGAGCTTGCAAGGTCGTAGCATTATCGATGGGGTTTGTAAAAATGCCAGGAAATCTTAAGAAATGATGCAAAAGTCAGACCTGTATTTACCCATTTTAGTGCCGTTTATGAATCATACTGGATGTAGCGGCTTTCCGGTCAGATTCAAAGGATAGGGGTGGGTGCAAACGGGACTTTTTGGTCTTGGGTCATTGGCATATGATCCAACGGGCTGATGACTTTGGCAAGCGCGCTGTCGAGATGCTTGACCTTTGAAAAATTGAAAACCAAAGTAATTCTACGGTGGATCAGATAGCAACCCGATAATACCCACCGGTAAATTAAAATTGTGAATGATATCAAGGTGAAGATGGAGGCGGCATCCGGATTTGAACCGGAGAATGGAGGTTTTGCAGACCTCTGCCTTACCACTTGGCTATGCCGCCGAAAAAAAATGGAGCGGGAAACGGGATTTGAACCCGCGACTTCAACCTTGGCAAGGTTGCACTCTACCACTGAGTTATTCCCGCTCAATTGAAAAGCTGCTTTTATCGACTGACGTTTCACTTGTCAACAAAAAATTAAGGCTGCAGCAATTCTCGATAACGAATAAAATAGTCGATTCCCGACCACAACGTAAAAATCAATGCCCCCCAGAAAAAAAACATTCCGATGGCGTTCAAATTAATGGTCAAATAAGAGTAATGAAACAACAAGGGAATTATGGCGGCAATCTGAAAGCCGGTTTTGTATTTCCCCAACCATGAAGAGGAGAGATCGATCTTGTTCTGGGCGATGATGCTGCGCAACCCGGTCACCGCCAGTTCCCGGCCGATAATCACACAAACGGCCCAGGCCGGCACCCATTCCAATTTGGTGAGCATAATCAGGGTGGACGCCACCAACAACTTGTCCGCCAGCGGGTCCATGACTTTACCGAAATTTGTAACCATGCCCTTGGCGCGCGCCAAGTGGCCGTCAAAATAATCCGTGATGGCCGCGGCACTGAAGATCAGACCGGCCAACAGGCATGTCATCCGGTTGGGCACATACATGAGCCCAATAATCAACGGCACCGCTGTTATGCGAAAAAGCGTCAGTGCGTTGGGATTGCCAAGGGCTTTCCGAATCCGGTTCTGAAGCGTCATGGACCTCCTTTTAAATCTCCCGGCTTCAAACGGTGCTATTGCCCGGTTTTCTTCCAGTCGTCCAAAAAGGCTTTGATGCCTTTGTCGGTCAATACATGGGAAGCCAGTTTGCTCAATACGTTAAACGGGATGGTGGCGATATCCGCTCCGATCAGGGCCGAGTCGAGAACATGCAACGGATTGCGGATACTGGCAACGATGATTTCCGTATCAAAGGCGTAATTACTGTAAATATCCACGATCTGTTCCACCAACAGCATGCCTTCCTGGGAAAGATCATCCAGTCTTCCAACAAAAGGGCTCACGTAGGCAGCGCCGGCTTTGGCAGCCATCAAAGCCTGCAAGGGTGAAAAAATCAACGTCACGTTGGTTTTGATGCCGTCAGCGGCCAGTTGGCGCACGGCCTTGAGACCATCCACGGTCATGGGAATTTTGATGACGATATTATTGTGAATCTTGACCAGTTCGCGGGCCTCGCGCACCATGCCCTCGGTATCCAGGCTGATGACTTCGGCGCTGATGGGACCATCCACGATGCTGCAAATTTCAGTGATGATCTCTTTGAAATCACGGCCCTCTTTGGCAATCAGGGAAGGATTGGTGGTCACGCCGTCCACCATGCCCATGGCGTTGGCTTCTTTGATCTCTTCAATATTGGCCGTATCGATAAAAAACTTCATTAAACACACCCTCCAGGTTTGTTGTTTCGTCTATTCGTGTCTATCCGTGCATCATGCCTTAGTTCCCAAATAGCGGTCACGGCATTCGGCACTGCAAAAAAGGATCGTTTCTTCGGGACCATGCCAAGCCACGGCTTTACGCCGGGAAAAATAGGCGCCGCACATGGGGTCCTTGATCATCACATCGTCCACGTGTCCCTGTGGATATGCCTCACCGCGGCTCCTGTCTAAAGAGTTTCGGCCGAACCATGATCTGGCGGTCCGGTATAGCAGGACGCCTATTATGGCGTAAATCAACAACCGGATGAACATGGCAGCAGGTCCTGATTGTCCTTGGGCAATTGATCCAAAATCGCCCGCACCGTTTTTCCCAGTATCGGATGCACAACAGTGGGATCTATATCACAAATGGGTTGCAAGACAAAGCGTCTTTTGTGCATGCGCGGATGGGGAACCACTATATGAGGGGCCTGGATCACCTGGTCATCATAGAATATGATATCCAGGTCCAGAATTCGGGGGCCGAAACGAATGGCATCGCTTTTTCGGCCCATTTGACTTTGAATGGATTGGGTCTTTTTCAGGAGTTCAGGGAGCGGCAATGCGGTTTGGACAAGCAGGGCGGCATTGAAGAACCAATCCTGTTCCAGGTAATCCACCGGCTGGGTGCGGTAGAATGGCGAGCGGGCCGCCAGGGTGACGCTCCCGTCCGCACAGAGGGCCTCAATGCCCCGGCAGCAATTGTCCTGCCCATCACCGATGTTGGATCCAATGGAAAGATAAACCTGATGAATTTTCATTCCCCACCGCCAATCGAAGGCTTCGCTTTAGCTTAAAACTTCAGTGTCAATATTGCCACGCACCGGGGTTCAGCCGGCCTTTGCAGATGATCCTTGCGTCCCCTTCCAGGCAGACCTCTTTAAATCCCTCTTGCCGGGGGGTAAAGTATACGTTCAACAGAGAACCGCTACGGCTCTTCAACGTAACGGGGGAGGTCAGGGCCTTTTTGCGGGCCAGCACCAGAGCGGCGGCGGTGATGCCGGTGCCGCAGGCCAGGGTCTCATCCTCAACCCCGCGCTCATAGGTGCGAACGGCCCATACCGCATCGGGCAGGGGCGCCAGGAAATTCACATTGGTGCCGTCCGGCGAAAAACGGGCGTGGCGGCGAATGCGGCCGCCGACGGCCACCACCTCCGCCTTTTCAATATCATCAATTTCAATCACCACGTGGGGCACACCGGTGTTGACACTGCTGTAGTCAATGGTTTCGTGGCCCGTATCCAGCCGGGCCCCTATGGTCAGACTGCCTGGATCGGTCATTTGAATCTTGACCTGATCCCCAATGACGTCGGCGCTGATAACACCGGCCAGGGTTTCGAACTTCATCTGATTTGCGGCGATACCGTGCAGGTGGGCGAAACGGGCCACGCAACGGGCCCCATTGCCGCACATTTCAGCCACGCTGCCGTCGGAGTTAAAAAAACGCCATTTAAAGTCCTGCGCATCGGAATTTTCCACCAGAATCAGGCCGTCGGCACCAACGGACATTTTTCGACGGCACACCTGGGCGGCAAAACGGGTCAAGTCGTCAAAAGGCACGACCGCCCGGCGGTTATCGATGATAATAAAATCGTTTCCGCTGCCGCTCATCTTCCAAAAGGAAATGTTTTCCATACCGACTCTCCCGCCCGGTTTTGCCGATTTTTGGCCAAACCGGGCCCTTGCATCAAATTTGCGATGGCATTAAAATAGTTACTCCGGCATCTCGATCACCACTGAATTGGAATCCGGTCCCTGAACACCGGCGTCGTGAATGGGGCGAACATGAAAGGTATAGCGGAATCCGGGCATCAGGTTTTGAGAAAAATCAAGGGTGTGTTTCTCATGCCGAAGGGCTTTGCTCAGGGGGATAGCGCCGACCTTTTGAAATACCATGGGACAATCGGGGCATTCGGGTTGGGTCATCGCCATCTGGGCACGCAGGACCAGGTATTTCGCAGCGCCCCAATTTTCCGGGTCATGACTCCAGGTCAGCCGGACAAGCCCCTTGTTCAGATCGGCCTTCAGATCGGCCACCGCTGCCAACGGCTTGTGTTGCGGCGCCACCGGCGGCCCCTTTTTGCCACATCCGGTCAACATCAAAACCGCAGCGCAACACAGAATAATCCGGCAGGCCAAAATCCGCCTGCCCACTGAGTTGCCCATTTCATCCATCCTGCCCGCCTGTTGTGGAAGGCGCTCTTTGCGCCATTGCCTTTTGAGCCTCTTCCATGGCCGCGCGGACATTGGCCTGTGCCGTGCCGCCGTCTGAAAGCCGCCGCGAGATCATATGCTCCAGGGTGAGGTGTTCGAAAATATTCTCCTGAATCAAGGAGGAGAATGTTTGGAGCTCCTTGAGGGGCAGCTCGTGCAGCTCTCTTTTCTCTCCGAGGGCATATGCGACCGCCTTGCCGACAATTTCATGCGCTTTGCGAAAGGGGACCCCGCACCCCACCAGGTAGTCGGCCATATCGGTTGCATTCAGAAACCCCGAGGCGGCGGCCCGGCGCATCACATCGGCATTGACGCTGATTCTGGGCAGCATTTTGATGAAGATGTCCAGACAGGATTGGAGCGTATCCACCGAATTAAAGAGCGAGGCTTTATCTTCCTGCATATCCCGGTTGTAACTCAAGGGCAGCCCTTTCATCATCGTCAAAAGAGCCACCAGATCTCCAAACACACGTCCGGCCTTTCCCCGAACCAGTTCGGGAATATCGGGGTTTTTCTTCTGAGGCATAATGCTGCTGCCCGTGGCAAAAGCGTCGGGTAAAGTGATGAAAGCAAACTCCGATGAGGACCACAGGACAAACTCCTCGGAGATGCGGCTGAAATGCACCATGCAGATGCTGGCCGCCGCCATGAACTCCAAAATAAAATCGCGGTCGGAGACCGTATCCAGACTGTTACGCGTAACCGCAGGAAAATTTAACAGTTCGGCCGTGTAGTGACGGTCGATGGGATAGGTGGTGCCTGCCAGGGCGGCCGCTCCCAAAGGCATTACGTCGGTGCGTTTGAGGCTCTCCCGAAACCGATCAGCGTCCCGGCTGAACTGCTCATAGTAGGCCATCCAATGATGCGCCAACAGTACGGGTTGGGCGCGCTGCAGGTGGGTGTAGCCGGGCATAACGATATGGATGTGGTTTTGGGCCATTTCAACGAAAATCCGGCACAACCGGTCGAGGCCCAGGATAATTTTTTGGGTGGCGTCCCTCAAAAACATGCGGGTCCCCAAGGCCACCTGGTCGTTGCGGCTGCGGGCCGTATGCAGCTTCTGGGCCACCTTGCCCACATCCTGAAGCAGGCGCGCCTCGATGTGCATGTGGATATCTTCCAGGCCGTCGTCAAACTCAAAATTGCCGTGATCCAGATCGCGCTTGATGCGCCCCAGCCCTTCGACCAGTTGGTTGGCCTCTTCATTGGTGATCACGCCCACCTTGGCCAGCATACGGCAGTGGGCCATGTTGCCTTTGATATCATAGGGATAGAGACGTTTGTCAATCTGGATGGATGAGGTAAAAGACTCTACGCTTATGTCCGTGTTCTCACCAAACCTTCCGTCCCATGGTTTGTCGCTCATCATGCTTTCCTCATTTACCATTCATCAACTTTTGAATCCGCAGTCTCAGGGCGTTCGGCTGCTCCAGCGCCAGCAGCTCACCGAAGGTCTGCTCGGTGCAGCGCTCCCCGCGCCGTGCCACCTGCCGGTACGCATCCGTCTT
>JBFFHG010000120.1:0-7655 GCA_041557055.1 Desulfosarcinaceae bacterium | reverse complement strand
GGGGCATTGCCCATAGCTCTAAAGGCAGATGCCCCTGGCGCAACAAAAAATCGTTCCCCCCCGCCGAACGATTAACACTTCAGCCTGTGCCAA
This sequence comes from Desulfosarcinaceae bacterium, assembly GCA_041557055.1. Lineage (GTDB taxonomy): Bacteria > Desulfobacterota > Desulfobacteria > Desulfobacterales > Desulfosarcinaceae > JARRKU01. The sequence goes on along the minus strand of JBFFHG010000120.1, from coordinate 7,562 downwards.
GGGCTGAAGCATAAAGAGGATTCGATCATGAACCTGTTTCAGGACGTCATTTTTTTAAGGGTTTTACTGATTATTTTGCTGGTGGCCGCAATGATTGATTTGCACACCTATAAAATACCTAACTTGATAACGATCCCGGCTGCGGTGGGGGCGCTGACCTACTATACCGGCGTGCATGGATTTTCCGGTCTGCTCTTCAGTCTGGCCGGTCTGGGAACCGGTATTTTTCTCCTATTCATACCCTACATGATCGGCGGCATAGGCGGCGGGGATGTCAAGCTCATGGGCGTCGTTGGTTCGTTTTTGGGCGCCAAGGCTGTGGTGATCGCGTTTCTTTTTACGGCCGTCATCGGCGGAATCTATGCCTTCAACGTTATTTTGCTGAACCGCAAATACTTCAGAGGGTTCTTTAAAAACCAGCAGGCGGCGCTCTACGAATTTCTCCTCACGCGAAAAATCAAGTGCGGCTCCCCGGCGCTGAGCGCCGAACGGCCCCGACTGAAATACGGACTGGCGATCACTTACGGCACCGGGCTGTACATAGTTTGTCAAACCAGAGGTTTCTTTTTTTTCTAATTCAAGGAGGTTTTAAATGAAAAATTTCAAAACCATTTTTCCGGTCTTGCTTGCCTTTGTCATTGCTTTGTCGGGCAGTGTGTTTCTCTATCGGTTCATTAAAGAGAAGACCGTTGCGCCCCAGGTTGTCAAGGTTCAATCCAATGCCGTGCCCATCGCGGTGGCGGCCGTGGATCTGGCCTGGGGTACCCAACTGACCCCTGAAATGGTCAAAACAGCGCCCTTTTACGAAGAGAGCCTTCCCGCCGGCTATAAAACCGATACAACTGCCCTGAAGGGCAGGGTTCTGATTGCCCCCCTGATGATGGGCGAGCCCATTGCGGAGCATCGCCTGGCCCCCGCTGATATAAAATCGGGCGGCGTTTCGGCCATTCTGGCGCCGGGCAAACGGGCCATCGCCGTAAAGGGGGATAAAGTCATCGGCATCTCCGGCTTTATCAATCCCGGCAACCGGGTTGATGTGCTTGTGACTCTGAAAGATCCGCAAAGCAAGGTAGAAAAGACAAAAATGGTGCTGGACAATATCCCGGTGCTGGCCACCGGCACACAGATCGTTAAAAACGAAAAGGGCGAGCCGGCGCCGGTGGATGTCTACACCCTGGAAGTCACCCCGGAAGACGGAGAAAAGCTGGCCCTGGCCGCCAGCGAGGGCAAGCTCCAGTTTGCCCTGCGCAATCTTATCGATTCCGAAAAAGTCCTTACGTCCGGCGCCACCATTGCCAAAACCCTGGCATCTTTAACATCCAAGCCGGCGCCCAGAAAAAAAAGGGTAACCTCGAGGATGACAGTGGAGGTCATCAAGGGCGGCAACACAAGCCGAACCAGGGTCAACTACTAATCACAGCCATGCAGGAGGGAGTTAATTATGGGTACCCAAAAACACTTAAAACCGCGCTACGGCTCCATCGTCCCGCTGATCGTTATTCTGATGGTGGTCCTGGGCTCTTATCCGGCCGCCGGACAAACCGTAACGCCGCAAAAAATTCGGCTGGTGGTGGGCAAATCCATGGTTCTGCAAAGCCCGGCGCCGGTAAAGCGGATATCCGTGGCCGCGCCGGAAATCGCGGACATTATGCTTCTCTCCCGCCGGGAAGTCTATCTCACCGGCAAAGCCGCCGGCAGTACCAACCTGACCCTTTGGCAGAATGGCTCGGTCTCGGCCATTTACGATGTTGAGGTCGTCTATGATATTTCGCAACTCAAACAGCAGGTGCACCGACTGCTTCCCGACGAGCGTGAACTTCAAATCATCGGCACCCACGACAGCATTACATTGTCGGGTAAGGTCTCCAACACAGCCAGCCTCGCCAATTTGCTCTCACTTGCACGCGCCTATGCACCGGAAGGTAAAATCAACAACCTGGTGACAGTGGGCGGCGTTCACCAGGTGATGCTGGAAGTTCGGGTGGCGGAGATGGATCGGGCCACCACCAAACGCCTGGGTATCAATTTCAACTACTTCGATGACGGCCGATTCGGGGCCAGCCTGCTGGGCGGACTCAGCTCTTTTGTGTTTCCGGAATTCGATACCGATGCAGGCGCATGGCAATTCAACCTGCCCCCCTCTTCATCCGTTAACGCCCTCTTCCGGTTTCAGAACAACGGCACGACCTGGACCGGCCTGATTGATGCTCTAAAACAGGACGGTTTGGTGAAAATCCTGGCCGAACCCAATCTGATTGCCATGAGCGGGCAGCAGGCCGACTTTCTGGCCGGAGGAGAATTTCCCGTACCGGTGCCCCAGCAGGACGGCGCGGTCACAGTGGCCTACAAGCGTTTCGGGGTGGGGCTGACCTTCAAACCCACGGTACTGAGCAATCAAAAGATCAACATTCAAGTTGAACCGGAGGTCTCGGAACTGGATTTTTCCACCGCCGTGCAGTTCTCCGGCTATGTGGTGCCGGGCCTCTCCACCCGCAAGGCCTCCACGACCATCGAGTTGGGCGACGGCCAAAGCTTTGCCATTGCGGGCCTTTTAAAGGAGACTGTCCGGGATGCGGTCCAGAAATTTCCCCTGCTGGGCGACATCCCCATTCTGGGCATGCTCTTTCGCAGCCGCTCTTTCCAAAAAAACGAAAGTGAGTTGGTGATCATCGTCACCCCACGATTGGTCAAGCCGGTGGACGGCTCCCGGTTGCCCCTGCCCACCGATGGCTACATCGAGCCCAACGATGCCGAATTCTACCTTCTGGGTTTCATGGAGGGCCGCAACAACAGTGGAAAAACGCTGCCCGCAGGCCAAATGGAGGGAGCACTCGGCCATTCCCCGGCAGAATAAAACGACACCCGGCTTATTCAACACCAAAGCCAAGATAGCCATCCCGTTTTAGGAGGATACCATGTTAAAAAAAACGCTTACCATCATGATCATTGCAGCCGTTGCCGCTGTCACAGCCGCCTGCACCGGCACGCCCCAACTGAACAGCCGCCGGGGCCAATCCGTAGAGACGGCCAAACAGCGGCAGATTGCATACCCGCAGGCCGGACGGGAAGCGATACCGGCCCTTGAACTGAACGGAAAGGCGGCCGGCAATGCTGCTGACAGTTATCAGCAAAGCTTTCAAAGCCAGACGACCCCATAGGCCATTGGTGTGATCGACCCGTGAAACGATCGCAACTGGCCCGCAGGAGAAATTATGAAAAAAAGAATAATCAGAAACCAAGATCAAGGCGCTGCAGCCGTCGAGTTCGCCCTTATCCTGCCGCTATTGGTGGTCCTGGTGTTCGGCATTATTGAATTCAGTATCTTGTTTTATAACAAGGCCATGATCACCAATGCCAGCCGAGAAGGCGCCCGGGCCGGAATTGTGTACGACTTTCCGAACAGACCGGATGATACACTGATTGCCGGCGTTGTGACTGCTTATTGCGGCAACCATCTGATTTCTTTTGGCGACCCCACCCAGACGCCGTCAACCACCGTGATGCGGGTTGGCAGTGGGACCGGTTCGGATTTAAATGTAACCGTTGAATATGACTATGATTTTCTGGTTCTTCCAAATTTTCTCCGCATCTTTTTTTCAAACTCCGATATGGGAGACAGAATCAGGATCAGGGCCACCACGGTGATGCGCTTGGAGTAATCAAGGAGTAACGGATCATGGCAAAAAAGTATATCATTACCCAACTCAAGGATCAAAAAGGCGTTACGGCGGTTGTGATTGCCGTTTTAATGGTGGTTTTTATCAGCATGGCCGCCCTGGCCGTTGACTTGAACCATCTGTACGTTGTTAAAAACGAATTACAAAACGCCGCCGATGCCGGCGCCTTGGCCGGCGCCCGCGTGCTTTACAATGAAGATGGGACTTCCGTTAACACCGGCGCCAACCAAGTGGCCCATGATGCGGCCGAGACCAACACCAGTGAAAAGACCGCGGTTGAAGTCGCATGGAATGGCGACAATACCGCTGATGATGCCCAGAGAGGACACTGGCAGTTCTCCACCGGGACATTTACGCCCAATGCCGCCACTGCGCCGGTGGACCTTTGGAACGTCTCCACCGAGGAGTTGGACGCCGATCCTGATTTTATCAACGCCGTGCGCGTCACGGCAAGACGCAGCAATGTGCCGGCAGCCTCTTTCTTTGCCAGGATATTCGGTTACGACAGCTTCCAACTGCAAGCCGCCGCTGTGGCCTATATCGGTTTTGCCGGTGCATTGATACCGGCGGATGTGGACCAACCCATCGCCATATGCATGGAGAGCATCACCAATGCCGCCGGTCAATATGATTGCGCCATCGGCCGCATGATCAATTCAGGCCAAAACGAGGCCACCAATGAAACCGGCGGCTGGACCAGTTTCAGCCAGGACGATCCCTGCAGCGGCGGTACCAACGCCAAGGAGGTGAGCGACTTGATCTGCGCCGGCGGGAATCCGGAGATGATCCGTCTCAATCAGCCCATGGCCACCAATGGCGGTGAAATTCAAAGTGCGTTCAACCAACTCATCGATTGCTGGGAAACAGGGAGCAACGGGCGCACCGGGTCCTGGAACCTCACCCTTCCGGTGGTCAACTGCCCAAGCAACAACATCGGCACCTGCGAGCAGGTGGTGGGCGCGGTCAATCTGGATATCGTCTGGATTACCGGGTCGGGAGAAGATCCCGGATATAACAATGCGCCCACCCAGATGGACGGATGGAGCAACAGTGATCCTGACGGATCGGTGCGATGGGGCAGCTTCGTCAGCTATTTCGGTCTTCAAAACCAGGATGGGTCGCCGGCGCCCTATGCCAAAAAATCGATCTATTTCAAACCCAATTGTACCCCCCATGACCCGGAAGGCGTCAGCGGCGGGGCGAACTTTGGCATTTTAGCCAAGATTCCGGTCCTTGTGAAGTAAACCGCCGCGGAAAACCCCGTGGAGAGGAGAACCCAAGATGCAAGAACTTGATTTAAAAGTGAGAACAGAGATCACCGACCCTTCTGTCAGTGTTGAGATGACGCGTATCATCAAAGCGGCCGGCGGCTTCAGGGTAATGGAAGAGGCGTGCCGGGAGCGACCCGACCTGATGGTGGCCGGAATCGATATAAATTCGCAAGCGGCCCGGCAAAGGATTGAAGCCTGCTTGTCCGCAAATGCCGTCGGTGAAGTGTTTTTGATAGCGCCCAATGCCGACCCGCAAATGCTTCTGTGGGCCATGCGCACGGGCATCCAGGGTTTTTTCACGCCACCGCTCAAACCCCAAGAGATCCACCAGGCCTTGGAGAAGTTTAAAGGTCGGGCTGCCCGGAACGCGGCGGACGGCCCCAACCCGGCCGGCCAGGTGATCAGTATCGTCGGCGGCAAGGGCGGCGTGGGGGCCACCACCGTGGCCGTCAATCTGGCGGTCTCGCTGGGCCGGTCCCTTCAAAGCGCCTCCGTGGCCCTGCTGGACATGAACACCCTTTTTGGTGAAATCCCGCTTTTTATGGAGATCAACCCCCAATTCCACTGGGGTGACATCACCAAAAACATCAACCGCCTGGACGAGACCTTCTTGATGAACATTCTTTCACGGCACACGTCCGGTGTGCAAGTGCTGCCTTCGCCCGGATACCTCAACGGCCATCAGCAACCGACCCCGGAGATCATGGACCAACTTTTGGGATTGATGAAGCAAATCTTTGACTATGTGATCATCGACTGCGGACAAAGCACCAACGATACCGCGCTGAAGACCTTTGGACTCTCTGCGCACCTGCTGCTGATCACCACCCCCAGCCTGCCTTGCCTTGCCAATGCCAACAAGCTGCTGCGCTCGGTGGTGGATCTGGGGTTTGTTGAAAAGACGCGCACCAAAATCATCCTCAACCGTTACACCAGACGCGGAGACATCTCTGCGCAAGATGCCCGGGCCGGATTGGGCCAGGAGATCTTTTGGATGATTCCCAACGATTACATCACCACCATGGCGGCCATCAACCAGGGCCGGCCCCTGTCTATGGTGGCCCCCAAGTCCAAAATCGCCCGCAACTTTGACGAATTGGCCGGGACTTTGATGTCGGCCGGGAGCAAAACAATCAAAAAGGGCTGGCGCCTTTTTGGCAACTAAACAGCCGCAACCCTGAAGCGCTGCCAATGATCACCAAAGGAGGAAAACGTGAATCAAATCCTGTCTTTTCCCAAAATGCCCGATGAAAATGGCCATAAATACATGCCGGACGAATATTTTGAATTTAAATCCAAAATCCATGACCGCCTGCTGGACAGCATCGATCTCTCCCTGATCGACACCCTGGACAAAGAGACCCTGTCCATCCATATCCGCCAGGCAGTGGAAAAAATCTTGCGGGAAGAGAAGCACACCCTGCCCCTCAACCTGACCGAACGAGAGAAGATTTTTTCCGAGATTCTGGACGAAGTGCTGGGTTTGGGGCCGCTTGAGCCCTTTTTAAAAGATCCCACGGTGTCGGATGTTCTGGTCAACGCCTACCACCAGGTCTATGTGGAGCGCTTCGGCAAACTGGAACCCACCGATGCCCGCTTCAAGGATGATGCCCACCTGATGAAAATCATCGACAAGATCGTCTCTTCGGTTGGCCGCCGCATCGACGAGTCAGTGCCCATGGTGGACGCCCGCCTGGCGGACGGTTCACGGGTCAATGCCATCATTCCGCCCCTGGCGCTGGACGGGCCCATACTCTCCATTCGGCGCTTTGCCACCACGCCCCTGGAGATGGCCGACTTGATTCAAAATCAGACCCTGATCCCTCAAATTCAGCAATTGCTGACCGGCATTGTCAAGGCCCGTCTCAACGTACTCATCTCCGGCGGCACGGGCAGCGGCAAAACCACCCTGCTCAATGTGCTCTCCCGCTTCATTCCCGAAACCGAGCGCATCGTCACCATTGAAGATGCCGCCGAACTGCAGCTCAAGCAGACCCACTTGGTGCGCCTGGAGACCCGGCCGGCCAATATCGAAGACAAGGGCCAGATCGTGCAGCGCGACCTGGTGCGCAACAGCCTGCGCATGCGGCCCGACCGCATCATTGTGGGCGAAGTCCGCGGGGCCGAGGCCTTTGATATGTTGCAGGCCATGAATACCGGTCACGACGGCTCTCTGACCACCATCCATGCAAACTCCGCCAGGGACGCCCTGATGCGGCTTGAGACAATGGTGGCCATGGCCAATTTTGATGTTCCCGGCGATTTTTTGCGCCGCTTTATCGCCTCGGCCATCAATGTGGTTCTTCAGGTCTCCCGGTTGGCGGACGGCCGCCGCAAGCTTGTCAGCCTGCAGGAGATCACCGGCATGGAGGGCAACATCATCACCATGCAGGAGATTTTCTCTTTTGACCAGAGCCACATCGATCCCCAGGGCAATGTCAAAGGACGATTTCGTTTTCACGGGGTGCGGCCCAAGTTCTCCGACCGGTTGCAGGTTGCCGGCGCGGTGCTCCCCCGGGAGTTGTTTGAACCCACGCAGAGTGTGGTCATCTGACAGCAAACCTGTCCCAACGCAACAAGGGCCATTTTCCAAGGAGGTGTACCATGGCGTTAT
>JBFFHG010000119.1:0-7660 GCA_041557055.1 Desulfosarcinaceae bacterium | reverse complement strand
CTCCAACCGCCGCATTAAAAAGACGGCCAGGGGTTTTATAAGCGTTATGCACTTTGAAAACACACCATCTTTTTTTACCTTTTGGTCAATGCCGGATATCAAACCATCGGCGGCAGCACGACAGAAAATGTCGATCCGCGGTCCGGTGCGCTCTCGACGGCGATGCGGCCGCCCAGGGAATCCACCAACCCTTTGACAATGGTCAGCCCCAGTCCCGTACCGATAATACAGCGCGTCTTTTCGGTTCTGACACGATAGAAGCGTTCAAAAATTCCGGATAGGTGTCGCGCCTCAATGCCAAATCCGTTGTCGATCACCTGCACTTGGATGTTGATGTCGGTTCGAGCGATGCGCACCTCTATTTTTCCGTTTTCAGGGGTATAGTTGATGGCATTGGTGATCAGGTTGCCGAAGATGCTCTCCAGCGCCAGGGGATCGGCTTTAACCGGCGGCAGGGGGTCCCGGGGCCGGATGAGGATCAATTGCTGATGTTTGGCGGCTGCCCGGCTGTTGAGAAAATCGACGATATGATCCAGCAGATCCGTCAAAACGACCGGCCTGAGCGCCTCGCACGGGTCACCCGATTCGATGCGCGAAAGATCCAGCAAGTCACCGATCAAAGAGATCAACCCCCGGGTTTTCTCTTTGGCCCGGGATAACAAACGGGCATCCGGAAAAGAGACCTGATCCCCGATAGCGTTGAGCACCACCGCCAGTTGTTCATGAATGGTGGATAGGGGCGACCGCAGTTCATGGGAGACTTTGGCCACAAATTCGTTCTTGAGCCGATCCATCGCCTTCCTGGCCGTTACATCTTCCAGGGTGATCACCGCCCCCAGGCACACATGCTTTTCATCCAGCACCGGCCGGCCGCGGGCCTGCAGGAACTTTCCGGCTCCCACTGAAAATTCATGGGGCGCAATATCTTCAAAATCAAGGTGCCGCCCCTGGGAGATCTCCATCACCAATCGGCAGAGATTCTCGTCCGCGATATATTTTTTTACCGGCCAACCGGTGACTGTTTCACCGGGAAGATCCATCTGGCGAATGAAGGCCGGATTGATCAGAGCCGCCACCCCCTGGTGATTGGTCACCAGTACACCGTTGGGCAGGGAATTGATGATGGTTCGAATACGGCTTTTCACGGTGTCCGGATCGGCCAGGTCGCGCACCCGCTCCTGTTGAAGCTGTCGGACTTCATTTTCAACCCCCTGCCTTTGGATGGCCCGTTTGATAACAAATCCCGTTTGGTCCGGCTCATAAGACCTGTCATAAACATTCATTTTGGTATACCCGTGCCGGAAATATTTTGCATTGCCCCATACAAGGGTTTATCAAAGTAAAAAACGAATCAGTCAGCCGCCAGCTTATTGTGTTCCCTATGGAACTGCCGGCGCACAATGGCCGCAGCCTGCACCATGTTTTTCAGCGATGGTTTCACTTCACGCCAGTCACGGGTTTTCAGGCCGCAATCCGGATTGACCCATAAGCGCGCCACTGGTATTTTTTCAGAAGCGCTTCTTATCAGCCGCACCATCTGCTCCACCGTGGGGATGTTGGGGGAGTGGATATCGTAGACACCGGGCCCGATTTCGTTGGGGTAGCTGAATTCATCAAAAGCATCCAGCAGGGCCATGTTCGAGCGGGAGGCTTCGATGGTTATCACGTCCGCGTCAAGCTCGGCAATCGAACGAATGATGTCGTTGAACACCGAATAGCACATATGGGTATGGATCTGGGTGCCGTCCTTAACGCCGTTGGCGGCAATGCGGAAGCATTTAACCGCCCAGCCCAAATAATCATGCCATTGTGCGGCTCTCTGCGGCAAGCCTTCGCGCAGGGCGGGTTCATCAATCTGAATAATATCGATTTTGGCTTGTTCCAGATCAAGGACCTCCGCCCGAATGGCCAGTGCGATTTGCGTACAGGTCGCTGACCGGGGTTGATCGTCCCTGACAAATGACCAGTTCAACAGGGTTACAGGGCCTGTCAACATGCCCTTCAGAGGTTTTTCCGACCGTGATTTGGCATATCGGCTCCATTCGAGGGTCATGGGTCTCGAACGCGAAACATCTCCATAAATAACCGGCGGTTTCACGCAACGGGAGCCATAGGACTGCACCCAACCGCATTGGGTCACAGCGAAACCTTCCAACTGTTCGGCAAAGTATTCAACCATGTCGTTGCGCTCAGCTTCTCCGTGAACCAGAATATCCAGACCGGTTTCTTCTTGTTCACGCATGCAGCGGTCGATTTCATTTCGCATCAGCGCATGATAAGCATCTGCAGACAGCGCTCCGAGACGGAATTCACGCCTGATCCTGCGAATCTGTGCTGTTTGCGGAAAAGAACCTATTGTGGTCGTCGGCAGAACCGGCAAGTTCAATCGCAGCCGCTGAATGGCGGCACGCTCAGGATACGCGGAGCGGCGCTTTTCCATTTTCGAAGATATGGCGCCTGCCGCCGCCTGCACAGCGCTGTCGTGCACCTGCGGGGAGCGCTGACGGCTGTTGATCGCTTCCCGGTTTTCAGCCAGCTCCGCCGTGACCGACTGCCGGCCGTGGTTAAGGGCTGTGGCCAGAATTTCAAGCGCCTTCACCTTTTGACGGGCAAAGGCCAACCAGGATCGCAATTCAGGGTCCAGGTTGTTTTCACTGTCAAGATCCAGCGGCACATGGATAAGGGAACATGAAGGCGCCAACCAGAGGCGGTCACCTATTGCCCGGTGAATCGGCTCGAGCAGATTCAGTACCATGTTCAGGTCGGTTTTCCAGATATTGCGGCCATTGATCACCCCCAATGACAACACCCTGTCGGCCGGGATTCGGTTCAGCACATCTTGAATCTCATGGTCGGCGCCAATGGCATCCAGGTGCAGACCATGAACGGGCAGATCACCAACCAGTTCAATATTTTCCTGTAATTGACCGAAATAGGTGGTTAGCAGCAATTTAACAGGTTTGCCTGAAAACCGGCGATAGGCCAGATTGAATGCCTGCTTCCAAAACGAATCGATCTCCATTGTCAGCAATGGCTCGTCGATTTGAATCCACGCCACATCAAGTTCCGCCAACAGATCGAGCAGTTGGGCGTATACCGGAAGAATGCGGTCCAGCAGATCCCGCTTGTCCGTGCCGTCCTTGACCTTGCCCAACCATAAATATGTGACCGGACCGATAACCACGGGCTTTGGAACATGGCCCAACTGCCGCGCCTCGGCTATCTGGGATATTAACCGATTCGGATGCAGTTTGAAGCTGGTTTGCGCATCGAATTCCGGGACAATATAGTGGTAGTTGGTATCAAACCATTTGGTCATTTCACCGGGGTTGACCGCGCTGCCTGAATTGCCGGTTTGCGCCCGGCCGCGCGCCAGACGAAAACAGATATCCAACTCGGTTCCGCCCAGGGCGCGGATTCGCTGGGGAATGTTGCCCAGGGTCACACTCATATCCAATACGTTGTCGTACAGGGAAAAATCACCCGCAGGAACCATATCCAACTGCGACTGGTGCGACCAGTGGCGCTGGCGAAGTTCGGCGGCGATTCTCTCCAATGACTGATATGACGATTTTCCCTCCCAAAATGATTCCAGCGCATACTTCAACTCCCGATTGGCGCCGATTCTGGGAAATCCCAAGGTGTGGGTCTTGACCATAATATATCTCCTTTCTTGTGATGATATAAATTGGTGGTTGTTACTGTTGAGGCATCTCGGCCTTTGATGGGGAAATAATAGCGATTTAAATTTATGAATAAAAATGGTATTAATTCATAAAACAATGAAAATAATTCATGATTGATATGTTGGAACGTACGCATCTGGCCATTATCCGGGAAGTGAATCGCAGGGGAACGCTCACTGCAGCGGCTGAAACCCTGTGCCTGTCCCAATCCGCCCTCAGCCATTCGATTAAAAAACTGGAACAGCAGCTCGGCATCCGACTGTGGACCAAGGAGGGGCGGCATCTCTATCTGACCCAGGCCGGTCAGTACCTGTTGTCGCTGGCGGACAGACTGTTGCCCCAGTTCAAACACGCTGAGCAGGTTATCGGGCAATTCGCCGGGGGGCAGCGGGGCGTTTTGCGCATCGGTATGGAATGCCACCCCTGTTACCGCTGGCTGCTAAAGGTGATTTGCCCGTTTTTTCGGCAATGGCCGAACGTGGATGTTGATGTCAAAAAGAATTTTCAGTTTGCAGGCATCACTGCTTTGGTCGATCATGAAATTGACTTGTTGGTCACGCCGGACCCCATAATGGAAAAGGGGCTTGTCTTCACACCGGTATTTGATTACGAACTTGTTTTGGCGGTATCAGACACGCACCCGTTGGCGGGATATGCTGCGGTGGGACCGAAGCAGCTTTGCCGCGAAATTCTGATCACCTATCCGGTAGAGATTGAACGACTGGATATATACAGCCAGTTTTTCGTGCCCGCCCACTGCCGTCCCAAAAAGCAAAAAGCTGTAGAAGACACCGACATCATGCTGCAAATGGTTGCAGCAGGCAGAGGCGTAACAGCCCTGCCGAGTTGGCTGGTGGACCAATATGCCGGTATCCTGCCGCTCCGGCAAATCCGTCTCGGTGCGCAGGGAATTCAAAAACAGATCTTCATCGGCACACGAGAGGCCGAGACCGCTGTTGACTATATCAGCGGTTTTATTGAGCTGGCCAAGCACCACCGCCGTTGAAACAAAGGGGTGCTCGTCTATTTCAACCTTCCGATTTGTTCTTCCACTGCATCCAGAATGGCACCGGAGTGCATCATGGCCCGCATGGCGGCAATGTCATTGGCCAGAATCCGGTCTTCCGCCAGATGGGAAATCCGCTCACGGATGGCCTTGTATGCGGCCATGGTGCCTTTACCCGGCTTGAGGTTGGTGAAAAGGTCCAGGGCCTGGGCCGCGCAGAGCAGCTCAATGGCCACCACATGTTCGGCGTTGGCCACGATGTCCCGGCATTTGCGGGCTGCGATGGTGCCCATGGAGACATGATCCTCTTTGTTAGCCGATGTGGGAATGGAGTCCACGCAGGCCGGGTGGCATAGAACCTTGTTTTCCGATACCAGGGCCGCGGCCGTGTATTGGGCGATCATGAACCCGGAGTTGAGTCCGCCGTCTTTGACCAGAAAAGCCGGCAGACCGCTAAGCTTGGGATTGACCAGGCGCTCGATCCGACGCTCGGCGATATTGGCCAGTTCAGCCACGGCCATGGCCGTGAAATCAAGGGCCAGGGCCACCGGCTGGCCATGGAAATTGCCGCCCAGCAGAAAATCGCCGCTGTCGTTGAACACCAGGGGATTGTTGGTGGCGGCGTTCATTTCGATTTCGATGACCTGCCGGGCATATTGAACGGCATCCCGGCTGGCGCCGTGCACCTGGGGCGAACAGCGCAGGGTATAGGCGTCTTGAATGCGTTTGCAATCCTTGTGGGAGGATATGATTTCACTCTCATGAACAATGCGCAGCATGTTGTCGGCCGCCACGGCCTGCCCCGGATGGGGGCGCACCATATGGATGCGCGGATCAAATTCGGTGCGGCTGCCCATCAGCACCTCAAGGCTCATGGCCGCGGCAATGTCGATAAGTTTGGAAAGGCGCTCGGCGTCGTGAACCGCCAGCGCGCCGATGGCGGTCATCACCTGGGTGCCGTTGATCAGAGCCAGCCCTTCACCAGGGGCCAAATTGAGCGGTTTCAGGCCGCAGGCCTCGAGGATTGCCGGGCCGGGCAGACGCCGGCCCTCAAAATACCCCTCGCCCCGGCCGATTAAAAGCAAAGCCATGTGCGCCATGGGGCACAGATCGCCGCTGGCCCCCACCGACCCCTGTTGGGGAATGACCGGATAGACGCCTTGGTTGAGAAAGTCGATCAGGCGTTCGATACTGGCCACCCGGCCGCAAGCGTGTCCCAGGGCCAACTCTTTGGCCCGCAGCAGCATCACGCTCCGGGCGGCGGATTCATCCAGGGGAGAGCCCACGCCGGCGGCGTGGCTCATCAGGATATTGACTTGAAGTTTGTCAGCGTCCTTTCGGGAAATGCGCACATCGCTCAAGGCGCCGAAGCCGGTGGTCACACCATAAATGGTCTGATTTTCCTTGAGCCATTTATCAATGAGCTTTTGGGTTTTAGCCACCTCCTGCCGGGCCTCTCCGGAGAGTTGGACCTTGGCGCCATAACGGGCCACGGCAACAACATCATCCAGTTCCAGCTTTCCACAATCAATATCTATTTTCGTCTTCATCACGTTTCCCTTGGCGGATTTTTAAGCTAAGTGTAAGGTTTGCTGCGCAACAAAAGCCTGAACCGCGCAGCACAAAAAGATGATCACATTCTCTCTTTATATCATGACACAAATCGTTTCAACCTTGAGGCCGGGCTGCTCAAAAATTGTCATTGGAAATAGTTGGTGCCCATCCGGAAACAGGCAAAGTCATCCCTCAGGCCAAATCCAAATATGAAAAAAATGCCGGCGCCATCAAAGCGCCGGCATTTTCGACTTTATGAAAGTTGCCCTGATCAGGCGGCTTTGTCGATTTTCACCGCACACACTTTATATTCGGGAATGCCCGAAATGGGATCAAGAGCGGCGTTGGTCAGCTTGTTGGCCGCGGCCTGGGCATAGTGGAACGGTATGAAGACCGTTCCGGAAACGGCTTTGGGCGAGACCTTGAGTTCGGCGTTGATGCTCCCGCGCCGGGATGCAATGGTTACCTGGCTGCCGTCCTGCAGTTTGTATTGATCTGCATCACTTCTCGATATCTCCACAAAGCAGTGGGGCGCCCGCTCGTTGAGGCCCTCGGTCTTCATGGTCATGGTGCCGGTGTGGTATTGATAGAGCACCCGGCCGGTGGTCAGATAGAACGGAAACTCGTCGTCGATCCGTTCTTCCGGCGGTAACCATTCAATGGCGTGGAACAAGCCCTTGCCCCGGGTGAATTGCCGGGTATGCAAAATGGGGGTGCCCGGATGATCAACCGTGGGACAGGGCCAGTGCAGCCCCAAATCCTCGATGCGATCATAGGTGATGCCGGCATAAGAGGGGGTGACGCCGGCGATCTCTCTAAAAATGGCCGGGCTGTCGGCATAGTTCATTTCATAGCCCATGCGGGTCGCCAACTGGCTGGTGATCCACCAGTCGTCCCTGGCCTCTCCGGGCGGGTCCACGGCCTTGCGAACCCGCTGCACCCGGCGCTCGGTATTGGAAAAGGTGCCTTCCTTCTCCGCAAAACAGGCCGAAGGCAGCACCACGTCCGCCATCCGGGCCGTTTCGGTCATAAAGATATCCTGGACCACCAGAAAATCAAGGCGGGCAATGCTCTTTTCGGCATGGTTCAAATCAGGATCGGAGACCAGCGGGTTTTCACCGATGATATACAAGGCTTTGAGTTCGCCGTTGTGGGCTTTGGGGATCATGTCGGTGGCCTTGAGCCCCACCTTGGTGGAAAGGTCCGAAACCCCCCAGGCTGCCTCCATTTTTTTGGCAACGTCCGGATCGGTCACCGGCTGATACGCGGTATAGACATTGGGCAGGCCGCCCATATCGCAGGCGCCCTGCACATTGTTCTGTCCGCGCAAGGGATTGACCCCGCTGCCGGGGGTTCCCATATTGCCGCACAACATGGCCAGATTGGCCAGGGATTTCACGTTGTCAGTGCCGCT